>JAOZQE010000115.1 GCA_029932385.1 bacterium
CGTCCTCACGGCGACGGACAATTTTGAGACCGAGATTAACCTTGGCCGGAGTTATGATAAAGGCTGAAAAAGTTGCAGGCAAGACCATTATCTACTCGATCACAATGCTCTTTTTACCGGTCGGCACAATTTGCTTAACCGCCCGGATTTGAAGAACACCGTTCCTAAAGGTTGCTTTAACCTGATCGGCATCTACCGGATCCGGCAATATGATCATCCGCTCGAAGCGCCCGTGCCCACGCTCAAGACAAATCACTTCGGCATTATCGGGAACCTCAAAACCCTTTTCCCGACGCCCTTTAATTACAATTTTATCCGCAGCCACAGTAAGATCAACCTCTCCTTTATCAACCCCGGGCAGATCAATTGTAATCTGGTATTCATCACCGCAATCAAACAGGTCGACCGCCAGAGACCACTGGGAACCGGGTTTCAGGCAATACGAGCCGGATTCGGTTTCAGATGTGGCAAAAAAACGATCCATCTTATCCTTCATGGAGAAGAGCATCTCGAAGGTTTCATCTTTTTTTTCACTCATGATTCCTCACCTCTTCCCATTCCATCGGAAATCATTTTCTAAAGAACCGCAAAGATAGCATCATTCTCTAGGTTTCCGGCTTTTATCACCTGAAAAAGAATGCTGCTTTCATTTTCATCAGGATTGGGGCAGGAGTGTAACAAGGAATTTCCCAAAACGACAACCGTCTCCCCGAAACCATCAGGATCCGGCAAAAAGTCATAACCGGAATCTATCCAGCCGAGCAGTGCACCGTTATCATCCTGCAACCGGAATTCAAGTCGCTGTTCCAGAGTAAAATTCAAACTGACTAAAGCATCAGTCTCCAGGGTACATATTGCCGGATCATGAAGCAGGCAGGAACGCTCACGATCGAAGTAGTGGCCGCTGCGGCCGCCTTTTTTCTCCAACAGTGAAACTTCGGCTAAAGACATCGCTTTATCGACCGCTTTACACATATCATAAACAGTCAGACCGGCGATAGTAACCGCGGTTAAGGCTTCCATTTCGATCCCGGTCTGGCCGGCCAGTGAAGCCTCACCAACAATTACAATCGCGGCTTGCGAGCGGTTACCCGGAGAAAACAGGGGAATGAGTTCGACCCCGGCCCAGGAGAGAGGCAGAGGGTGGCAGAGAGGAATCAGTTCACCGGTTCGTTTCGCAGCCATGATCCCGGCCAAACGAGCCGCCCCGAAAACATCACCTTTCGCAAATCCCTGCGACGTTATAATTTCAAGCGTCTCCGGCGCCAGCAGAATCCGGCCCCAAGCCCGGGCGTAACGCCGGGTTACGGGTTTGTCGCCGACATCGACCATCGCCGCCTGGCCCCGCGCATCAAGATGACTTAAGGATGACAAATCAACCACCAATTGTTGACATTACCCGGGCACACTTGCGTTCTGAATTACAGGCTAAACCGTGCTCTGCTGATTTAGAGGCCACTGCTAAGCGCACAATTTCGGCAATTTTTTCAGGGTCTTCACCAACCCGTAATACATCTCTTAAAGGAAACTCTTTATCGGAAAGCAGACAGGCCCGCAGATGTCCGTCAGCGGTCACCCGGATCCGGTTACAGGAGTCACAAAAATGGTTGCTCATCGCTGTAATCACACCAATCTTACCTGGAGCCCCAGGGAGACGGTAGAGACGGGCCGGACCGCCAAGTTCGGTAACTACCGGTTCAAGACCGGCAATTTCGGTTGAAATCTGCTCAATGATCTGGTCTCCGCTCACCATGTCAGCAGGATTCCAGACCGATGATGAACCAATCGGCATATACTCGATAAAACGAACATGGATAGGATATTTCCGGGTTAACTCGGCAAAATCCAGCAATTCATCGTCGTTAACCCCGCGCATGACCACGACATTGATTTTTACCGGAGTAAAACCGATGGCTAAAGCGGCCTTGATGCCATCAATAACCCGATCGAAATAGTCGCGGCCAGTAATTTTTTTAAATCTTAACGGATTGAGCGTATCCAGGCTCACATTGACCCGGCGCAGTCCCGCAGCCCAGAGTGGAGCCGCCAGTTTTTCCAGCAGAACTCCATTTGTCGTCAGGCTGATATCGTTAATCCCGTCAATATCATTAAGTCTGGCGATGAGTGAATCGAGATGCCGGCGAACGAGCGGCTCGCCTCCGGTCAGGCGTACCTTGTCAACCCCGAGGCCAACCAGAACATTAACCAGTCTCAAGATCTCCTCATAACTAAGAATCTGAGCCCGGCTATGGGGTGAAAAGGTTGGCGCGGAACAATAACTACAACGCAGGTTACAACGGTCAGTTACCGAAATTCTGACATAACTTACTGAGCGGTTATGGCCGTCCTGCAGAGCTGGTCTAAACATAAAACTACTCAACAAAGGGATTATGACGGATCATCGTCTGTTCCCGGTCCGGCCCCACCGAAACCAGCATCGCTTTGATACCAAGCTGCTCTTCGATATAGGAGACATACTTTCTGGCATTCTCCGGAAGCTGGTCATAATCCAAAATCGCCGAAATATCCTCATCCCAGCCGGCAAATTCACTCAAAACCGGTTCACAAGCTGCAAGATCCTCGATGGATGACGGAAAATAGTTGATAGTTTTACCATGCAAACGATAACCGGTACACACTTTAATGGTCTCAAGACCGGAAAGCACATCAAGTTTAGTCAAAGCAAAACTATTTAAACCATTAAGTAATGCCGCATAGCGTAAAGCAACCAGATCAAGCCAGCCGCAACGCCGCGGCCGCCCGGTCGTAGTTCCGACTTCGCCACCACGCACGCTTAAATGCTCACCGATCTCATCATCCAGCTCGACCGGAAACGGGCCGCTACCGACCCGGGTGGTATAAGCTTTCACAACCCCGATAACTTCATCAATGTCAGTCACACCGACCCCGGATGAAGCACAGGCATTGGCTGCCATAGTGGAAGATGAAGTAACGAAGGGATAGGTTCCGTGATCAATATCCAGCAGTGTTCCCTGAGCCCCTTCAAAAAGAATTGACTCATTTTTTTTGAGACAACTCTCCAGTTCATAAGGTACTTTTTTAATCACCGGGCGGACTATTGCGGCAGCTTCTTTAAGCTCGGCGAAAACCTTTGCAAACGAAACCGGAGTTTCATTATAGATTTTTTCAAGCAGCAGATTGTGCTGCTCAAGAAGATTTTTCAGCCGAGTCTCTAAAACCGCATCCGGGGCCAGTAGGTCGCCCAGACGCAGACCCCAACGGGCCATCTTGCTCTCATAAGCGGGGCCGATACCGCGCCCGGTAGTCCCGATTTTAGCCGCACCCCGCTGCTTTTCGCGAGCCTGGTCCAGACGCCGGTGACTCTCTAGGATGATATGCGCTTCATCACTTAAAACAAGTTGTGGCAGAACATTACGACCGCTCTGCTTCCGCAACAGGTCAATCTCTTCTAGTAAGATCTTAAGATCGACTACGACCCCGCTGCCGATAATACAGATTTTTCCGGGCCGCATTATGCCGGAGGGAATCAGATGCAGGGCATAGCGCTGTCCGTCAATTACCAGGGTGTGTCCGGCATTGTTACCACCCTGAAAACGCACTACTACCTCAGCCCACTCAGTCAACAGATCAACAATTTTACCTTTACCCTCATCCCCCCACTGGGTTCCGATGAGAATTACATTTGCCATAATAATAAGTTCCTTAAAGGCGCTTAACCCATAAATTGAAGTGCAAACCGGTCAAATTTTTAACCGGGAAGCAATACTCTCTTTTATTCTAAAGATAAATCTCGCGAACCGTAACAATATTCGGTAGAGTCTCAAGACCCTTAACCACCTGTTCATCAATCGGAGTATCGATCTGAACCAGCGAGAGCGACATACCGCCCACCCCTTCCCGACCGAACTGCATGCGGCCGATATTAACCTTATTATCACCCAGGTAGGCACCGATCGAACCGATCACGCCCGGTTTATCATAAGCATCGATAACCAGCAGATGGCCTTCCGGGATTGCATCAAGTTCAAACTGATTGACTTTAACTATCCGTGGTTCGATCTTACCGAAAAGGGTTCCGGAAATAGAAAAAATCTGGTTACCGCTCTTACCCTGCAACAAAATCATTCCGGTAAAATTGCCCGCTTCCGCCGTCTTGGTCTCCGCCACCGAGATCCCCCGGTCTTTGGCAATTGAGGGAGCATTGACAAAATTTACCACATCCCCGACCATCGGGGTCAACAGACCCTTGAGCAGAGCGGTGGTAATCGGTTCGGTATCGTGTTCCGTGACACTTCCCTTATATTCAATCCGCACCTCACTCAAACCGCAGCTGTCACCACTGCAGAGCTGGGTATAGAAAAGACCCATCTTCTCAGCCAGCGTCAGGTAAGGACCGGTCACTTTCAAAACCTCGGCACTGACACTGGGAACATTAAGCGCATTGACAATCGTCCCATTACTAAGATAGTCGGCAATCTGTTCGGCCACGGTTACCGCGACATTCACCTGGGCCTCATCGGTCGAGGCTCCCAGATGCGGTGTACAGATAAAATTATCAAGGGTAAAAAGCGGATGGTCTGATGCCGGCGGCTCCTCTTCGAAAACATCAAAGGCGGCACCGCTGACCTGACCGTCACGCAATGCTGCAAAAAGATCATCCTCTTTGATAATACCGCCGCGAGCGCAGTTAATTATCCGGACGCTGTCCTTCATAATTGCGAAACTCTCCTGATTTATCATATGCCGGGTCTCTTTGGTCATCGGCGTATGCACAGTAATATAGTCAGCCCGGCGGAAAAGATCGTCCAGAGACACGAGCTCGATATCCATGTTGGCGGCCCGCTCTTCGGAAATAAAGGGATCAAAAGCGATAACCTTCATCTTCAGACCCTGAGCCCGGTCGGCAACTATCGCACCGATATTACCCAGGCCGACAATCCCGAGGGTTTTATTAAAGAGCTCTTTGCCCATGAAACGGCTCTTTTCCCATTTGCCGCTCTTCATTGAAGCGGTCGCCTGGGGAATATTCCGGCTTAGAGAAAGCATCATCGAAACCGTATGTTCGGCCGTAGTAATGGTATTGCCTTTCGGTGTGTTCATAACCACGATACCCTGAACCGTCGCCGCCGGAATATCAACGTTATCAACTCCAATTCCGGCCCGGCCGACTACTTTCAGGCGCTTGGCGGCGGCAATGACCCGGGCCGTAACCTTGGTCGCACTGCGAATCGCCAGGCCATCATAATCGCCGATAACCTCAAGCAGTTCATCTTCAGACATGCCGACCTTGACATCAACCTCAACATCACTGTATCCGGCAAAAACCTCGATCCCTTTCGGAGACATCTTGTCACTGACCAGAACTCTGTATTTACTCAATTTTCAACCTCTAAACCGATAAATAAATAATCAACCGTTAAATTACAACAAACAACAACTAATTTTGCCTAGATTACACCCTGAGCGACAACAAGAAAGTCCCCTTAAGGGTGCTCCACAAAAATAAAAGTAAGCGCTAAGAAGAAACAAGAAAAGCCACTCCCTATAATTAAAGTAGTAGACAGCTGTCAAGCCCAAACTGACAGCTAACAAGAAAAATCGAAAAATTCATCGTCCAGAACAGTTCATGCCGGCCTCAAATTATCTGGATACGGTTAAAATTGCGCCCCTTTTTACCCGCAGCAAGCCCTAAAATGATTTTATATGAATTTTTCAAAATTTCTGCTATAGAGCCCGACCAGTCACAATCAATCATTTTCCCTGTACATTTTTCAACTTAATTGAAAGGAAACCGTTATGCAGCCAGACAAAAAACCACAACGCCCCTACTTTTCTTCCGGCCCCTGCGCCAAACGCCCCGGTTACGATGTCAGCAAGCTCCAGACAGAGACTCTCGGCCGCTCCCACCGCAGCGCTCTGGGCAAAAAA
>JAOZQE010000116.1 GCA_029932385.1 bacterium
GGGGGAAATTATCCAAGGTTATCCGGGTCGACTCTTTATGAGTTGCTCCGAGCATATGGAGAAAGGCCCGATATATATCAGACTCAGTAATAATACCGATAAGCTTACCATTTTCGACCACCGGCAACGCACCGACTCCATGCTTGGTACCCCGGATCGCCGCTTTCTCCATCGTCATTTCCGGGTGACAGGTAACTACTTCCCGGGTCATAATTTCACCGACTGTCATCTTGGCAAGCAGATAGTTAAGCTCATGGATACTGAGACTAGTCGCCTGTGAAGGCTGAGCTTCACGCAGATTGGCCAAGGTAACGATCCCCACCAACTTATCACCCGTCATAACCGGAAGTCGGCGAATTTTGGCATTCTTCATCATCTTCTTGGCATCGATAACCAGGGAATCAGGACTAACCGTAATCGGATCTTTTTTCATCCAGTATTTAACAAACATTCGCCACTCCTTAATTTAAGCAAAAATTTCAGCTCAATAAATTCTACTGATCCCAGACTCGCTCATCAACAATAAGATCACTCTTTTCAGTCAAGGTTCCGGGAGCAATAATTTCCACCTGCGGCCGCAATTTTATACCATCCTGGATCGCGGCTGCAATCTCATCATAAAAAGGATCACCGGCTGCCGGTGCCTGAGCCATCTCCAACTTAAAGAGAAGATTATCAAGCTCATTTTCGCGGGTAACCACGATCTGAAATTTTTTGACTTGCGGAAATTTGGCGATAACCGCTGCTGCCTGCTGGGGATGAACAAACATACCCTTAACCTTGGTCACCTGATCAACCCGACCCATAATTTTGGTCAGACGCGGCGCTGTCCGCCCGCAGGCACACTTGTCAATCGTAAATGCGGAAAGATCCCCGGTAGCAAAACGGATCAGGGGATAAGCCGAATTAAACAACGTCACGACTACTTCACCGGGCTCGCCGGGCCCCATGACCTCGCGGGTACGTGGATCAAGAATTTCAATATAAGCATTGGAAGTAAAGTGCATCCCGTTACGCTCAGAACACTCATAGGCGAGACAACCACAATCTGCGGTTCCATACCCCTGGCGCAGGCGCATACCGAACATATCTTCGACTTCACCCCGCAGAGAATCGGTAAGAATTTCGGCTGCGACATAGCCGATCTCTAAAGCGAGATCTTTTCTCGGATCAAGGCCCTCAGCAATAGCGGCCTGGCCGATCTTCCTTAAGAAACTGGCCATGCCGACAAAACCGGTAACCCCCATATCCTTCATTATCTTAACCTGGGTCTCGGTATTTCCGACTCCCGTGGGAATAACGCAACAACCGATATCCAAAAGGGATTCCTCAAACATTAATCCGGCCGGTGTCATCTGGTAACCAAAGGTATTGATAACCACATCGTGCGGCCGAAAACCGGCGGCGTAAAACCCTTCAGCCCAACCCCAGAACTCATTCGCCTGGCCCTGCGGATCATAGATCGGCCCGGGTGACATAAAAATTCTTTTGAGCTGGTTTACGGGCACGGTCAGAAAACCGCCGAAGGGAGGATTCTCCGCCTGTAAACGCGCGAGATCAGTTTTCGTAGTTACCGGCAATTTCTGTAAATCTGAAGCAGAGGTAATGTCTGCCGGGGTTACTCCGGCCCGGTTAAAAAGATCAGTAATCGCCGGTGCCAGTTTATAGGCCTGCTCCGCCAAACTTTTTATCTGACGATCATGATAGGTCTGCCAGGCCTCAACCGATGCGGTCTCGCGTTCCTGATGATAATATCCCGCACTGCGTTTATTTGCCGTCATTAGTACTGCTCCCTCTTGAAAAATATTCCTTGTAACCAGGTATTATAAAATTTAAACTTATATTTATGATAACCAGCGTTTACGCCGCTTGTAATGTTTAACATTCTTAAAACTCTTCTTTCCGGCATCGGACTGCCCCAGATAGAACTCTTTAACATCCGGGTTATTCCGCAATACCTCACACTCACCATCGAGCACAACCTTACCGCCCTCCATGATGTAGGCATAGTCTGCAACCTGCAAAGCGAGGTTGGCATTCTGCTCAACCAGGAGTACAGTGGTCCCCTCTTCTTTGTTGATGCGCATGACTATCTCAAAGATCTCTTTGACCAACAGAGGGGCCAGACCCAATGAAGGCTCATCAAGCATCATTAATTTAGGTTTCGACATCAAAGCCCGGCCAATGGCCAGCATCTGCTGTTCACCGCCGCTCATATAGCCGGCAACCTGCTTGTAACGCTCCTTCAAACGGGGGAAATAGCTAAAGACCGTATCCATATCCGGTTTGATATTTTGTCGATCTTTGCGGATATGAGCTCCCATAAGCAGGTTTTCAGTTACGGTCAGATCCTTGAAAATCCGCCGCCCTTCCATAACCTGGAAGATACCGCCTTTAACGATATCTTCGGCCTCTTTGTTGTTGATTACTTCACCCATAAATTCGATATTACCGTCGGTAACTTCGCCTTCTTCAGTCTTCAAAAGACCGGAAATCGCTTTCAGGGTAGTTGTTTTACCGGCACCATTGGCCCCTAAAAGGGTAACAATCTTACCTTCAGGTACCTCCAGGGACATTCCTTTTAAAACGAGAATGACCTCGTTGTAGATAACTTCGATATTGTTAACACTGAGCATTACACCCATTTTGCAAATCTCCACAACCAGCGGGTTCTACTTCTGCCCACAGTACGCAAACAGCTTTCAAACCGCCATAAACCGGAGGCACTGCGAAATGCAGTGCCTCCTTCAATGAACTATTGAGATGGCACAGTAAAATGTTCAGATGCGAGGCACACAAAACCTGAGGAAAGAGGCGTACACAAAGTACGCCGCAATGACGAAGGTTGCAGTGCAACGAAGCCGGTGGACATTTTACGAAGCCATTCTTAACGACTTAAGAGAACTTTTTTGACCGGCACAAATTTACCACTCTGAACCTGGTAGATATTCAGACCCATGGAACCTTTGTGACTCTTGTCGGAAAAGCTGATCGGCACGGTCAAACCGCCGGTATCAAAATCAGTCATATTTTCAAGAGCGGCTTTAATAGCCGGACCGGTAACTTCGCCTTTAACATGGCCAATCGCTTCGGCCATAACCTTCATTGCTGTAAAACCCTGGAAATAATTGACAATCTGAACTTTTCCGGGATGATATTTTTCACTGGCGGCTTTGGCTTCTTTAACGCCGGGGGCATCATCGGTCCAGAGACAGAAAGGATTAGTCCAGTAACAACCTTCAGCAGCGTCACCGGCGAGTTCCCGGATTTTGCCACTCATGGCCCAGTTCAGAGCAAAAAATTTGGTCCGGAGTTTAAGTTTTTTGGCATCTTTCAGGATCGTTGCCATAACTGAAGTCTCCTGACAAATTGCGAAATCAGGATCAGCTTTTTTCATGTTGAGCAGCTGCGGTGTAGCATCAAGGGCGCGCAGTCCGATAATCGGTTTGGCGACCAGGTCAACGCCGATCTCTTTGGCATAAGCTTCGGCACCATCAAAATTGTGGCCCTGAAATTTTACCGTAAAGAAAGGTGAACGACCGAAACCGGTATCATTATAGATGAAAGCAACCCGGGGGTTACGGCTTTTGTCAGTCCAGGTGTCTTTGATGAATTTCAAAGCAACCCGAGCCTGATCAGCGTAAGTGGTACCAACCATAAAGTTGTAAGGAGTAACTTTAGGGTCAGTCAGATGCTCGGAATAAGAGGCCGAAAAATAAGGAATCTTATCTTTTTTAATCAACGGAGACATGGCTTCGGTATCGCCGGTTCCCCAACCCTGGATGGCGACGACCTTCTGGGTTTTGAACTTTTTGTACGCAGCTAAAGCCTGCGGAATTTTATAGGCATAATCGACGTCCAGCAATTCAATCTTGACACCATTGATGCCGCCATTATCATTAATGCTACGAACACAATCACGAACCCCTTCAGCATACGGAGTACCGACCGAACCGGTGCCACCGGTAATGTCAAAAAGTCCACCGATCTTGATGGTTTTTGCGGCCATACTCGGCGCCGCAAAAAACAATACCAGGGAGATAGCTACCAACCAGATACTTAATCTCTTCATCTTCTACTCTCCTTTATCCTGCATAAGTTTTGGTTCTCAATTAAGGGCGGAACCTTCCCGTGTACGCTTTTTAAGTTGCAGAGGATAGCGGCGAATATTGCTTCGCCCTCACAAATGGGGTCACATCTTGACAAAGGCTATTGGGGATTTTTAACAAAAGCGAATATTTCAATCCACCTTCGTCAAGAAATGACCCCAGCCGAGACACTTCGAAAAACCAGTATCTGAATATTTTAGACCAAATGTCAATGATTAATCGCTAATGCGGGGTTAAAACTCGCAACCCAAAATATAGTTGAGTGGCCCGCAAATAAGTACTCTTATCAGGTTATTTTCTTGTTAAAAAAACAAGAAAATAACCTGTAAGGCACTAATAAGAGAAGGGCCAGAGTTTCCAGTAGGCCTTGATCATCTGCCAGCGATGGGCCATACCATCCGGCTCGTAAACCAGAAAACCGATAATTATAAGGCCGAATATGCCCTCTTTGATGGCGGCGAAGATATTGACGATCATCGGAAATTCACCACTCAAGGCACCACTCAAAACCCTGAGCACTTCCGGCAGCAGAACCATGAAGACAGCCCCAAAGATAGAGCCGATAATATGCCCTAAGCCCCCGATAATAATCATCGCCAGATATTCAATCGAGACCCCGATGGTAAAATGTTCCGGGGTTATGATAGTTACATAATGGGCCCATAGAGAGCCGGCGATACCCGCCAGGAAAGAACTGAAAGCGAAAGCCATCAACTTGTATTTGAAGAGATTGACACCCATCACTTCAGCCGAAATATATTGATCACGAATCGCAATAAAAGCCCGACCGGTTCGGGTTCTAACTATATTTTTAGAGACAATGGTAGCCAGAATTGCCATTGTCCCAATCAGATAAAAATACTTTAAATCAGTGTCAAAGGTGAAGCCGAAGATTGACGGAGAGTCAACCATCTTCCCCAAAACCCCATTGGTTACGGGCTCGACATGAACCATCAGATATTCGATGATAAACTGAGCTGCCAGAGTGGCGATCGCCAGATAGAGACCTTTTAGACGCAGGGAGGGAATCCCGAAAACCATCCCGAATATTGCCGCAATCAAACCGGCACAAGGCATAGCAACAAAAAAGGGAAGGCCTAAATCCATCACCAGATAGGCGGAGGCGTAAGCCCCGACCCCGATAAAAGCACCATGTCCCAGCGATATCTGCCCGGTAAAGCCGGTCAGGATATTGAGCCCCAAGGCGCCGATGATCGCAATCCCGATCATGTTACAGACATAGAGAACATAGTTATCGAGAAAATGGGGAATGATACAGAGAAAAATCAGAAAGGCGATAAGCCAGAATTTGGAAAAGACGGTCTGAAAGAGAACCATGTCCGCTTTATAACTAGTTTTATAATCACCACAAATATTCGCGCTCATCTAAAGCCTCAATATAATATTAACAACCGACTATAAATATTCGGCTACGTTTAAATCCCTTGTAAGTTAAAGCGGGTAGTTTGTTATTTTGCTTTGCCCTGCTACGCACGGAGACAGAATTTAATTCTGTCCCCACATCGAGACAAGTGAAAGCAGTACCCGAATATTCACCCAATTCCTCAGTGGTTCATTTCATTTACTGGATGGCTAAGTAAAAATTTCGATAGATAAGATGTTTTGGTTTTCCAGGCGCGAGACCATACAAATAGTATGTCGAGTGTCTGGAAAAATACAACAACGCAGGATATCGGAACTTTTTACAACGCCATCATACTTTTTCGATCTC
>JAOZQE010000117.1 GCA_029932385.1 bacterium
GTGCGGTTGAATTTAGCAAATCATATTTTGTTGTTGTTGTGACGGTATTCCTTCGGAGCTGCCGTTTTGTTTCGGTCAGGGGTATATGGATTTTGCTGATATCTGATATAATTAACTGGAGATATTGATGAAAAAATTGGTTGCGGGAGTGATATGTTTAATCTATTTTGGAGCCGGAATCTCTTTCACCGGATCCACTGGGGTTGCCTTTTCGGCAGTCTCCGGGAAATCTTTTTCGATCATCTACTCATCAGATGAACGCGGGGCAATCGTCCCTTGCGGTTGACACAAAAATCCGCGTGGCGGTCTGGCCAAGCGTGCAACTTTTCTGGAAGAATTTAAAAAGTGTAAAACCCCATATCTGGTTGTTAATGGTGGTAATCTTCTGTTTAGCCGGGAGTCTCTGAAGCCGGAGAAGGTTATTGCCGGTAAATTGACGACCGATTTGATCATCTCATCCTACAACAAGATGGGTTGTGATGCTTTGAATATTGGCGCTTATGACCTCTCTTTAGGGGTCGATTATCTGCGCGGAAAAGAGAAAATCGCTAAATTTCCTTTTCTTTCCGCAAATATTCTGGATAAGCATGGCAAGCCGATTTTTATTCCGTCAATTATTAAGCAGGTCAATGGTGTTAAAGTTGGTATCTTTGGGATTTGTAACGGAAAGCTGAAACTTGATAAAATACCTGGTTCGAATAAAATTAAAATAGCTAATGCACTCGACAAAGCCGAGGAAGTGTCGTTGCGCCTGCGTCAGGAAGGAGCCGATTATATTGTTCTTCTGACGACTCTTGATATCCGTCAGTGTCGGCGTCTGGGGCAGCGTGATCTGCCGATTGATTTTATTGTCGGCAGCAGCAAAAGAAACCGTATCTCTCTACCAATTCTGGTCGGGGATACCTATATCGCTCATGTTGAAAGAGGGGGTAAAAGTGTCGCCCGGCTGGATGTCAGCTTTCTCGGTCCGGCGGGAGTCGAGGCTCTCTCTCCGGCGGTTCGTTTCAAGGGAAAATCCGTCGGGGAGAGTCTTTTTCTTTTGAATCATTTTCATCCGCTCAAGCTTGATATCCCGGATCATCCGGGAATTGCTCCGATGGTGAAGAAAGTTGAGACCAGCCTGAGCCGTTTGCGGCAGGTTAAAGCAACGAAATCAATGACCATAGCCAGCGGCAAGAAGGCGACGATGGTTCCTGGAAACAGCTATATCTTTGCTGGCGCCTGCAATAAGTGTCATCCACAGCAGTTTAAGCGCTGGCGGAAAACCTCTCACGCGAAGGCCTATAACTCTCTGATTAAGATTGACAAACATTTTGACGAGGAGTGCATTGCCTGCCATGTTCTGGGTTATTCTCAACCCGGAGGTTTTACTGATATTAATCAGGTCGGTGAATTTGCCAATGTTCAGTGTGAATCCTGTCACGGCCCCGGCCGTCTGCATGTTAAAACTAAGGGCGAGACCAAGCTTAAGCGAGACTTAGCCAAAGGTCAAATGTGTCTTCAGTGTCATATTGAGGAACGCAGCCCGGAGTTTGACCTTGAGACCTATTTTCACAATGTTTGTGGGTCAGCGGCTCAGATTCCTGGTAAATAGAGTTCTGGATGAGAACGGCCTTCTGTGGTTTTGCGGGAAACTATGAATTGGTGCCGACGGGGTGGGTTTACAGTTCCGGAGAGCGGTTCTCTTCAGATCCGAGCAGGCTGTCTTTAAGTTTGTTGAAATCATCCCGGCTTATAAGCCCGCGGTCGTAGAGATCTGAAAGGCGCAGGAGTTCATTGCTGGGTGAGGTGTCAGATGAGTACTCGGGCAGGGCGTTGAGGGTTGTGATATGGTTATCTAGTATAGCCTGTTGGTTCTGACTCTGACTATTGATCGAGATCGAGGCCAGGCCGCCGAGCAGGCTTACCTCAATATTCTGCCCGGGAAAGGGAGGGTTTCGCAGGGTATTCAATATCTGTTTACCGTTCTGTTTCAGCAGGTGGTAGAAGAAAGCCCCGGATCCTATTATCAGTAAGACTCCGGCACCCATGATATATTCTATGTACTCCGAAAGAGCCTGAATAAAGATAACTGCTGTAGCCAGAATAATAACAAGTAAAAGATGAATCAGGAGGATAAGATATCCTGCCATCACTCCATTCAAGATTGAATTTTTTTTGCCTTCAGTCATCCTGTTTTCTTTATGTTTAGTTTATATTCTATCTCTATCTGTAATTTAGAGACTTCTCAATATTGTAATTTGAGCCTGCATCGGATACTACTTTCTCATAATTAAATCAATGAAATAGTTTTTTGCTCCAGCTCATAAAAAGGGGGGCGACATTTTATATGTCGCCCCCCTTTTTATGAAAGTTATCTGTTGCTCATGGTCGGGTAACTGACCTCGACCAGCCAACTTTTATGAGTCATCTAGTACTTATATTCATGGTCCCCTAAGGTTTTAATCGTGCTGTGGCGTTGGAGCTGGGAATCGGCTCGACTTAGCAGATCCGTTATCTTCTTGGTCAGCTCTTTCGCAAACTCCAGGTTATGGATCGGATTTCCATCAAGAAGCTTAAGGTTCTTTTCCGCATTGTTCAGCAGATCCTGGGCTTCATATGTGTAATCACCATTCTGGATGGCCAAAAGAACAGATTTCTGGATTTTCTCAAGTTTAGATTTGAGCCCATCGATTTTAAGGGCTGCAACCTGATTCCGCCACTCATCAACCATCTTACCATAAGCTGAATCATCATCATGACATTCTATACAGGCTTGTTTGAGGGCTGCGTCGGTCATATCCTTATCCTGGCCAACCTCTACATGGCAGTCAGCACAACTGACATCAGCCGCCATGGAACTGGCGGTTCCCTTAATGTCGCAACTTATCTCATCGCAGGCATTTTGACCTTGGATAAGATTGTAGGTCGTGCTGTGACAATCGGCACATTCAACGGCACCGTTACCTGCGCCGTGATGACAATCTTTACAGTTTTTAAGGATAGTCCGACCGTGATGATCGCGAGAACTATGGCATCCGAGACATTCGAGGCCTTCGTCAACAACGTGGACATCATGTGGGAACTGTACATCTCCGAAAGGTACGGGTTTGGTCTCAATACACTCAACACAGCTGTGACAGAGTTCGGTACATCCAGACGGTGAGGTTACAGCTTTAGCTTGGTATGATGAGTCAACAATTGCTTTGGCTTTTTCACAACGTTGACGACTGTCTGCGAGCAGGCTTAAAGCGTAATCAATATTATGGATCCCAAGACTGTTTTTGACAAACAGATAATTTTTCTGGGCAACCTCATAAAGGTGAGAACCATCAGTTGACTTCCCGTTAGCTAAAATCTGGTTGGTTTCACGTAATGTAGATGAGGTTTTGGCCAATTCTTCATTGAGAATCTCTTTCCAGTGTTTGGCCATGTCATCGTAGCCGGCACCGTGACACTCTGAGCAGGATTTAATTAATTCATTAAATCCGGTACGTTTAAGTTTGTGGGTTTCGCCATCGACATCATAAACTGCCAGATGACAACTTGCGCAATCAAGGTGAGCTTTGTACATACCGCTTGGCATCTCTTTGACTTCGAGCCCACCGACACCGGCATACATTTTATGAATAGTCTGATGCTGCTCAAAAGTGTGACATTTGGCGCAGTTGTTATCATAGTGAAGTCCACTGTTGATTACTGCGGTTTTTATGATCTCCTGGCGTTCAAGATATTTATTGGATTTCTCACGGGCGATAAAGTGATCAATATTGGCATGGCAGCGGAAACATTCAACTTTATGCGTGGTAACGTGGTTAAAATGCATCTTCTCACTGCTGTAACTGCCTTCAAGCAGATGGGGTTCGGAGTGACACTGGACGCAGACGTTATCCATGATGTGACCATTGCCGTAGATTATACCGAAGTGGCACTGCTCACAGTTTACCCCTCGTTCAACATAGCCTTTATGGATGAAAGGCATATCAGCGTCGGCATCAACGTATATTTTAGTTCTGCTCGAAGTGTGGCAGGTCTGGCAATCTGAGATCTCCAAGTGGTTTTCTTTATCGTAGAAGTGACACATGAAACAGGTGGTCTCGGTAACTGTAAGATGTTCACCCTGGACGATCTGGGAGTGGCAGCTGACGCATTTTAGTTTTTTACCGCGTCGTAGATTATTTAGATGGGTGTCATGGCTGAAATCGACCCCCTTAAAATTGATCGTATTTGTCTGTAATTCACTGATGGAATGACATCCCTCACGCAGGCAGCTGGCATCACTGATCTCAGTATGGGGCCGCGGCGGAGCCGTGCCGGTTATTTTCATGACGACATGGGTTTGAGCTTTCCATTTACCTTTGAGCTCACCCCAGACGCCAGGTTCAAAGTGGCATTCCAGGCAGCTCACTTCTTTATGAGATGAATTCTTCCATGATTCAATGTATGTGTCCATGTTATGACACATGGCGCAGAATTTATAACTGGCGGTTGCTTTGAGGAGTAAAACAACCAGCAGGATAAAAATGCAGAAAGAGACAGCAAAGAAAACCAGTAAGCCTTTCCAATGCTCACGGGTTCCACGAGCGGCTTCATGGCCAAAGTCACGAATAAAATCAATCAGTAAATTCCACATTCTGTGAATCATTAATCAGGCTCCTTGGTTTATCATTTGGTAAAAAAGTAAATAGTTTAAGGCGAGGATCTTATTTGCTTAAATCAGATCTCGGTAAATTATAGTATAGCTATACTGAAGGTCGGACATGCTTTAAATTTTATAAATTATGTTAAGTCATAATGAAGTAGAGCACCAGTTGAAAAATATTTGTTTCTACTATCATTAACTTTAAAATTTTTTTTGTTTTGTCTCTTTAATTTGTCAGCCACACCAGTTTATTGGAAGTAGTTAATCTGGAATAGGGCACAGATTAATGACATCTTGAAGCTGAAATATTATTCTTCAATGAATTATAGCTTGTTAAATTTGAGACAATGTTTCAGCGAACCATAGCTTCTATCATAAATTGGAAATGAAAATCAAGCAAATACCAATAAATAAAGCAAGTTATATAGAATATAGAATATGGTATACAGTATTCTATATATCTTGTTTGGAAACAGTAAAACTGAGCCATGAGTTACAGCCCATCTCAAACTATAAAACTGTGTCTATAAAATAATATTGAACCGAACCTTTCTAGTTGAGAGATGTAAGTGCTTAAAAGGCACTTTTAAGATTAAATTTATACGGGTTGGATAATTGTTAACTGTATTTAATTATAAGGGATTTTTTTTCTTGACATAGGTGGGAGGGGTCGGTATATAAGCCGCGCTTAATAAATGCTTCACATAATAATTATCCTAGGCTAATCCAAGTATTATCTTGTAAAAAATTGGTGTTGTGGCCTGGTCAAATCAGGGGTGAAGAAATTATGTTTCAAGATTATATGCCCGTACTGCTGATGATGATTGTCGGGGTTGGGTTTGGTGTGGTTGCAGTCGTGGCTTCGGCTGTTCTGGGGCCGAATCGTAAATCTCGCGTAAAAAAAGAGACCTACGAATGTGGTATGACCACGATCGGTGCAACTTATGTGCAGTCGCCAATAAAGTACTATGTAGTGGCTCTGCTCTTTCTCGTATTTGATCTCGAATGTGTATTCCTCTATCCCTGGGCGGTTCATTTTAAGAGCTTGGGATTGTTTGGGTTTGTTGAGATGGTCATTTTTATGGTGATCCTCTTTGTATGTTATGTCTATGTCTGGAAGAAGGGAGCCTTGGAATGGGAATAGAGAGTGCATTAAAGGGCGACGG
>JAOZQE010000118.1 GCA_029932385.1 bacterium
ACTAATTTTTCAGTAAACTTCATCAGCTCTCACCTACCATTAAAATATAATCTAAATATAAACTTCCAGATAACAAACTCAGAAAGATATGACCGTATCAGTTTATAATGCAAAATCATTCGTTAAATGTCAACTCTATTAAAATAATTGTTTAAAAAGCTGAGGCTCTAAGATATACTGTTGGACAATAACCGGAGTATGAAACAGTGTAAAAAATTCCGGCCATCAAATCAGGTGCCTGAAACAATGAATTTCCCAGTACCAGATCACGAGATCGCCAAAGAGATACCTCAATAAGTCTTACCTGAGAGTTTTAGACCATGTCTATTAAAGCAATTAAAGTCCTATCTCTGTTGTTATTCTTCAGCACCACAGCTTTGTTATCCCCCCCAGTAATGGCGGCAGACAAACACGATGCACTTCTGCACAACCAGAAATTTACCGGTGATTTTGATAAAATGAACCGGAATCATACAATCAGGGCTCTGGTAGTTTACAATGATATGTTATATTTTTTCGACCACGGTCAAGCACGGGGAGCAGCTTATGAGACACTGAAACTCTTTGAAAAATTTATCAACAAAAAACTTAACAAAAAGACCGTCAAGATCCGGGTACTTTTTATTCCAACCACCCGTGACCGGATTTTTACTGACCTGGCTGAAGGTCGCGGCGATCTGGCGGTAGCTAATTTGACCATCACTCCGCAACGTCTTAAGCTGGTTGATTTCTCAGAACCTCTGATCCGGGAAGTCAAAGAAGTTCTCATTACCGGCCCTAAAGCGGTTAAACTGAACCGGCTGGAGGATCTTGCCGGACATGAAATAATGGTTCGCCATTCCAGCAGTTATTTTGAACACCTGCAAGGATTGAACCGATCCCTGGTCAAAGCTGGCCTGAAAAAGATCACTCTCAAACCAGCGGAACAATACCTTGAGGATGCCGACCTGCTTGAAATGGTCAACTCCGACATCATACCCTGGGCCGTGGTTGATCTTCATAAAGCCAGGTTCTGGACTGAAATTCACGACAAACTCACTCTCAGGGAGGATCTGGCAATCCATTCCGGTGGCCAGATAGCCTGGGCATTCCGCAAAAAAAGTCCGCAGTTGAAGAAAGTCATCAACCAGTTTATCAAGCAACACCGCCAGGGAACCCTGATGGGTAATATCATTTTTAAACGCTACTTGAAAAATAATCGCTGGGTAAAAAATCCAACTCAGGAAGACCAACGCAAACGCTTCACTGAAACAGTCAGTCTCTTCCAGGAAAACGGCAAGCGCTATAATTTCGATTATCTGATGCTCATGGCTTTAGCTTTTCAGGAGTCGCAACTCGACCAGAAAAAACGCAGCGGTGCCGGTGCCATTGGCATTATGCAGGTTTTGCAAAGCACCGCCGGAGACCGGAATGTGGACATAAAAGACATTGAAAAAATTGAAAACAATATCAGTGCCGGTAGCAAATATCTGCGTTTTATCTACGACAGATACTATGCCGACAATCAGAAAATAGATGATCTGAACAAAATGCTATTCAGCTTTGCCGCCTACAACGCCGGCCCGAGAAAAATCGCCAAGATGCGCACCCTGACGCAAAAGATGGGCCTTAATGAGAATCTCTGGTTTGCCAATGTTGAACTGGCCGCGGCCAAACACATCGGCCGGGAGACCGTCCAGTATGTCAGTAATATCTACAAATATTACATCGCCTACCGGCTTTCCCAGGAACACCTGAGTAATAAAAACAGATCTCTCAATTAAGCCTGGAGTCAGACATTATGCGTAATTTTATTTTAGGACAGACCGGGATAAAGGTCAGTGAAATCTGTTTCGGAGCTCTGCCGATGGGGCCGCTCCAGAAAAAAATGGAACCGGCAGCGGGAGCGGAAATTATCCTTCAGGCCCTGGCCGGCGGCATCAATTTTATCGACACCGCCCAACTCTATCAGACCTATGAACCGATTCGTTTAGCTTTGCGCAAGTGCGCGGTGCGACCGGTTATCGCCAGTAAATCGATGGCGCTTGATGCCGCCGGAATGCAGGCGGCCATCGAGGAGTGTCTGTGTCAGTTGGAGATTGACTATATCGATATCTTCCACCTCCACGCAGCCCGGGTGCCGGATGGTGAAGATGTTTTCAAAACCCGGGCCGGGGCCTGGCAAGTGATGCTCGATTACAAAAAAAAGGGGCTCATCAAAGCGGTCGGGATCAGCACCCACTCGGTACCGGCAGTGCAACTTGCGGCGGAAAATGATGCAGTCGATATTGTTTTTCCGATTATAAACAAAACCGGTACCGGCATCCTCAACGGTACGCTTGAGGAGATGGAAAAAGCGATCGAGAAATGCCTGCAGCACGGCAAAGGGATCTATCTTATGAAGGCCCTCGGCGGCGGCTGTCTCGTCAGCGAATATCACGCGGCCGTAAGCTTCGTCCGCGAAAAATTTTCTCTGCCGATTGCCATGGGCATGGTCAACTCCCGGGAGGTTGAATATAATCTGGCCTATTTCAACACCGCCGCAGATAAACTTAACACGCTGCCGGAGTTGATAATCGAAGAAAAATGTTTTCAGGTGGTTGATTTCATCTGTAAAGACTGCGGCCAGTGCATTGAAACCTGCCCCAACCATGCTATCAGCAAACCTGCGCCGGAAAGCAAACCGGTGATCAACCCCGACCTCTGCCTGCGCTGCGGCTACTGCGTCGGTTTCTGCCCCCAATTCGCGATCCGCATGACTTGAGGCACCCTTGATTACCACTACTGTTTTCTTACACTAAGGAAAAAACCAATGAAAAAAATAGCAATTTTGGCCGGAGACGGTATCGGCCCGGAAATAATGCCGGAAGCTCTTAAAGTTCTGGATGCCGTACAGGATAAATTTGCCTGTGAATTTTCCTACAGTTTTGCCGATGTCGGCGGCTGTGCCATCGATAATCACGGTGCGGCGCTGCCGCCGGAGACCTTAAACGTATGTGAAAATAGTGATGCTATTCTCTTCGGCTCGGTCGGCGGTCCGAAATGGGAAAACCTCCCGCCCGCTGAGCAGCCGGAGCGGGCCGCACTTCTGCCTTTAAGAAAACATTTTGATCTTTTCTGTAACTTTCGCCCGGCCCGTATCTACCCTTCTCTAGCCGCGGCTTCACCCTTGAAGCCGGAGATTGTCGGCGAGGGTTTTGATATTCTCTGCGTCCGCGAATTGACCGGCGGGATCTACTTCGGCCAGCCCAAGGGCCGGGAAGGTTCGGGGCCTGACGAAAAAGCCTTCGACACCCTGGTCTACAGCCGGGCCGAAATTGAACGAATTGCTCACCTCGCCTTCAGCGCCGCCCGCAAACGCCGCAACATCGTCACCTCGATCGACAAAGCCAATGTTTTAACAAGCATGGTTTTATGGCGTGAGGTAGTTATCGAAGTCGCAAAAGAGTATCCCGATGTCACCCTGAACCATCTCTACATTGACAACGCAACGATGCAGATGGTCAAAGACCCGCACCAGTTTGATGTCATGCTCTGCGGCAATATGTTCGGCGACATTATTTCTGATGAAGCCGCGATGCTGACCGGTTCGATGGGTCTTTTAGCCTCGGCCAGCCTCAACCGGGAGAATTTCGGCCTTTTTGAGCCTGCCGGCGGCTCGGCCCCGGATATTGCCGGCCAGAACATCGCCAACCCGATCGCCCAGATTCTCTCGGCCGCCTTGATGCTGCGTTACAGCTTTGCCTTGGATGAGGTAGCGGACGCGATCGAAAATGCCGTCACTAAAGCCCTGCTTTCAGGTACTCATACCCGCGATATCGCAACCTCAGACAGCAACATTGTCGGCACGCAGGAGATGGGTAGTGCCATTGTCAGTTTTTTGTAACTCCGCCTTAAGCATTGTCCGAATTGATTTCCGTCTGCCGGAACCCTAAGGAGAAAAACCGGTGCCAACTCAAGCCGCAAAAAAAAATTACTCTCTGCCGATTTTCTGCACCATTATAGTTCTTGCCATTTACTGTACCCCGGCCCTGATTACTCCCTGCCGGGCCGGAGACCGGATAAGCTGGGAACAACTTCCATTTTATCTTGAAAGTCAGAAGATTGAGCTCAAAGATCTCGCGGTTATTGATGCCCCGGCCGGGCTCAATGAAAACTCACCCAGCCACAATATCATCCAGGTGATTGCCAACACTCTCTATGAATGGAATGAGTATGAGTTTTTTACGTCCCCGGGAGAAACGGTCAGGGCCCTTATCTTAAAGAGACCGAAAAAAATAAGCCTTAGCGCAGCTGAAGCCCGGATTCTGCTCACGGCTTCGTCCTGTCTGCTCCAAAAAGAAAATCTGTCACCGAAAATCCCCACCAGAACCGGCACCGTGGCCGCTGCTCAACTCCGCAGAAAAACCCGTTTCGTCGGTATTTCATCCAACCTGCGTAGGACCGAATATATCGAAGACAACCGCGTCCGGGTCGGTAACAAAGTGACTGAATATCCCTATAACACTATCACCTATCTCAGTTTTCTCAGTGAGGGCGAACCCTACAGTGCCACCGGCTTTCTTGCCTCGGAAAGCTGCCTGTTGACAGCCGGACATAATGTCTACTGGCCTCTAACTGATGATTACCCCTGGTCGGAACAGATGGCGATAACTCCGGGACAAAATCAAACCCGGGAAAATACTTCAGTTTATATGCCCTACGGTTCAATCAGCAGCGACGACATGTATACCAACTCTGATTTTCCGGAAGCCGAAGACCTCCTCAAACAACCAAATGAATATGACTATGCCTGTCTCCTCTTAAATCAGACTTTTCCGGGGGTCAACACATTCATGCCGCTGGAATTCAACGCCCGACCGCAGACAACAGTCAATATTGCGGGTTACCCGCCCGAGGTCCAAGGGGAAACCAACTCAATGGATATGTGGTCTGGTAGCGGCCCGGTTATAGGGATCCGAGGAGAAAACCGGCAGATTATTGATTTCGATATTTTCATATCGGCTGGACACAGCGGCGGACCGATCTGGTATTTCGACAAATTCTCCCGGGAAAACCGGACAATCGGCATCGTCACCTGGAGCAACGTCACCTACGGCAGCGGAGTACGGCTGACCGATATGAACAAAAAACTTATTCTAAGCTGGCTGACAAAAGAGACTGTCTATGACTATAAATACACTTATTACATTCCCTATTTTGCCGCCACTGACAGTAAATGGTCCGGGCTGGCTCTGGCTAATCATCATAATATAAGCAATAACATAAGAGTTGAATATTTCACCCCGGACGGGATTCCCGCCGGTAGCAAATTCATAACCCTGGCCCACTATGGCCAGACCGCGTTCGCCTGCGATCCACAGAAAGTTTCCTACGGCTGGATCCGGGTATCAGCAAGCGAACCGCTCTACGGCATGATGCTGATCGGCAATTCAACTCCGTCAACCATGTTTGATCTGGATATGCAGAGCTCCCTCAACCGGAAACTTATCCTGCCTCATCTGGCAGACGATGGTAAGGACTGGAAATCAATCGTCGTCCTCTGCAACCCTAATGCGATGGCTGCTGAGATCACTTACACCTATTACGCCCCAGAAACCGGGGCTGAGACCCGGGCCACAATCAGCATTCCGGCCTGGGGCAGCATGACTGACGAACTTGGAGAACGTTTGGGAAGAGATCTCAACGGCGGCCATATCCTGATTGAATCAACTCAGCCGTTGGCCGGTTTTCTCCTCTACGACAGCAGTTTTACCGGCCAGAACAACTGGCGCGGGGGTTTGAGCGCAATGCCTTTAACCG
>JAOZQE010000119.1 GCA_029932385.1 bacterium
GGCTTGGTAAAGTGCACGGTAAATGGGTTATGATTATCGCTAATGACAGCCGCGTAAAAGCCGGCGCCTACTTTCCCATCAATTGTAAAAAACATTTGCGAGCTCAGGATATTGCTGATCAGTGCGGACTTCCGTGCATCTATATTGGCGACTCCGCCGGCGGTTTCCTGCCGCTGCAGGATCGGGTTTTTCCGGGTCAGGGCCAATTCGGACGTTTTTTCTACAATATGAGCCGGATGTCAGCCAAAGGATTAAAACAATATACGTTGAGTACCGGCGGCAACACCGCCGGGGGTGCCTACATAGTTTATCTCGCCTGCGAATCTATCATGATTGACAAAATGTCTTACTCATTTCTGGGCGGCCCGCCGATGGTTAAGGCCGCAATCGGGGAAGAGGTCACGATGGAGACTTTAGGTGGCGCCCGAGTACATACCGGTATCTCCGGTGGAGCCGACCATTTTGTTAAATCTCAGGATGAGGGCATTGAAAAACTGCGAGAACTTTTATCTCACGACCCCATGCAAAAACTTCATATCGATCGCCGCCCGGAAATGGCGCCTCGGGTAACCTCTGACCATCTTTACGAAACACTGCCCACTGACCCCTATCGAGCTATTAAGGTTCGGGAGGTTATTGCCGCAATCGCTGATGACTCCCAATTCACTGAATACAAAAAGAATTACAGCCCGGGAAGAGGTGATACTATTGTTTGCGGCAAGATCCGCCTGAAAGGACTTCCCATCGGCATTGTTGCCAGCAATAGCATTGGGGTCATCTTTGTCGAGTCGGCTCGGAAAGCGGCTGAGTGGGTGATTCGTTGTTGCACCGAGAAAATCCCGATACTCTATATTCAAAATTCACCGGGGTACATGGTCGGAACCAAAGAGGAGTATGCTGGTATCGGGAAATACGGTTCAAACCTGGTCAGAGTCGGGGCCTGTGCTAATGTTCCCAAGATTCAGTGGGTTATCGGTCCGGATCATGGTGCAGCTAATTACGGAATGGGCGGACGAGCCTATGACCCTAATTTCATCTTTAACACTATGCGCGGGCGAACATCGGTAATGTCAGGCAGTACAGCAGGGCATGTACTGACCACCCTGGAACGGGCTAATGCCAAAAAAAGGGGGCAGGATATGGATGAAAACGAATTAAAAGATTTTGAAAAGATGATGGTGGAAAAGTACACCCATGAAGCCCATCCATTCTACACAGAAGCCCGCCTGTACCATGACGGTACCTTACCTTTCAAAGCATGTCGTGACGCTCTGGCAACAGCCTTTGAGGTGTCATTATTAACACCGATTCAAGAATCTCATTTCGGAAATCTCAAGTTCTAGGAAACAAGTTGAAATTTCATCAAAAAAAAATAGAACCTCTAACAAAACCTAGTGCCGTTAGTATGATTCTAAGGAGTGATTAAAAATGTCTCAAACCATATTGCAGGGAAAAAACCGGGATGGCATCATGACGTTGACCATGAACCGGCCTGAAGCCATGAACTGTATGAACATGGAGATGATCACCTCACTCAAGGAAATTGTCGAAGAATCCAACTTTGACATGTCTATCAGGGTGATCATTGTCACCGGGGCCAAGCCGCCCGAAGGTAAGAAACCCTCTTTTTCTGCCGGTGCCGATTTAATTGAAAGGCGCAGCTTTACTGATGATCAAGTGCGACGCTTCATCTCCACGGTACGGGGCACCATGACGACCGTCGAGAATGCAAGAGTTCCGGTTATTGCTGCTATTAATGGTTACGCCTTTGGTGGCGGCTCAGAACTGGCCCTGGCTAGCGACCTGAGAATCGCCTCCACGCAAACACTTATGGGTCTGACTGAAACCAGTTTAGCCATTATTCCTGGTGGTGGAGGCACTCAGCGGCTACCAAGGATTGTAGGGCTCTCTAAAGCCAAGGAATTGATCTATACGGCGCGGCGGATTGATGCCCAAACGGCGCTGGCAATAGGATTGGTAAATCAGGTGGCGGAACCTGAGAATTTGATGGAAACAGCACTGAAGCTGGCGAAAGAGATTTCCCGGAATGGTCCGGTGGCAGTCCAACAAGCCAAGTTCGCTCTAAATTACGGGTCTGAATGCAGCCTTGGCGTGGCCCTGCCCCTAGAATCAAAAGCCTACGAAATCACCATACCAACAAAAGATCGACTGGAAGCACTAAATGCGTTTGCCGAAAAGCGCTCTCCCGTTTTTACCGGAGAATAGGTAAGTTTCAGGTATTACAGATGTCTTCAACGTTCAATTACGGATGTAAAAAGGAATTATCAAATGGACAATCAATTTAAGCTAAAATACCCAAAGAAAATAAGAGTTGCTGACATATCTGTTCGTGAAGGCCTACAGCATGAAGAGCACTTCATTCCTGCCGATGCAAAAGTATATTACATAGAAGAAGCTATCCTGGCTGGTTTTAAGCGTCTTGAAATATCAAATTTTGCTAACCCGGCTTTTCTTCCCCAATTTAAAGATGTGGAAGAGGTGTTTAAGCGAGTTCGTGACAGCAAACGCTTGTCACAAAAAGGTATAAATTTCGATGAAATCGAATTAACAGCTGTGGCCATCAGGGAGACCGGTGTCGATCGTGCAGTAGCAGCCCGGAAAGAGGGTTGGGGGCCGGATCGTATCGGGATGATGGTATCTACCGACGAAGAGCATCATTTTGCCAATTCCGGGACGACTCTGCCCGAATATTGGACAGAAGCCCAGCGATGTATTGAGAAGTGTCATGATGTGAATATCAGGGTTTTCGGAACTGTCAGCACTATTTGGGGAAGCCCAATTTCTGGCCCTACGCGTTTTGAGGACGCCTTGGAATTCACCAAACGCTGGCTTAGTATCGGAGCTGATGACATCGAACATGCTGATCATGACGGATCAGCCCCACCGGATCAGGTTTACCGCTATTTTTCCATGATTCTTGATGAGATTCCTAACCCGGATCTGCACGTGGCTCATTTTCATGTAACACGAGGGTGGGGCCTGGCCAATGTCTTGGCCGCCATGCATGCCGGCGTGGAAATCCACGAAGGAGTGATGGGGGGTATCGGTGGACAGCCCGCGAACTTTATGGACAAGGTTCCCGTCCGAGGCACTGGTGAATACTACTACCGCGATCCTAATATTGTCGGGCTCGTCAGTCTTGAAGACGCGGTAGTCATGATGGACGAAATGGGGGTTGAAACCGGTATCGATATTGAACGGCTCCTCGCGCTGGGCAACAAATGGGAAAAAACCATCGGTCGTCGTTTGAGATCAGAATCGATATTAAACGGTAGAATTCCCAAACAACCAAGAGAAGAATACAAACGTCCGGGTCTTGCGAAGAGGAAGTCTGGCCGAGGTGAAACCCCAGGGCAACTTCTCCCAAGTGACTGGCCAGAAATTGTTAAACTGAATTAAGTAAAGGACCAAAAAGTATACGAAATCACCATCCCGACCCAAGATCGACTGGAAGCATTGAATGCCTTTGCTGAAAAGCGCTCCCCCGTATTCATCGGAGAATAGGTAGGTTTTTTCAACGTTAATATTTGCAATTTAAGGAGATTGTCTAATGAAATTAAGTGATGAGCTGATCATGCTCCAGAAAAGTGTAGGTAAATTTGTTAAAAGTGAGATCGAACCAATTGCTGAAGAGATGGATAAAGAAGATAAATGGCCGGATGGTATGTGGAAAAAGTTGGGAGATCTCGGAGTCTTGGGTTCATCGGTTCCTGAGAGTTACGGCGGTTCCGGTTTAGGGTCTTTTGCTCAGGTTGTTATCGCTGAAGAGATTGCAAAATATAGTGCGGCTATATCGCTATCCTATATTGCACATTCAAATTTATGTATGCATAATCTATACAAGAATGGCAATGACGAACAACGCAGTAAATATCTTCCAGGACTATGTTCGGGAGAAAAGATTGGAGCGCTTGGCCTGACCGAGCCTGGGGCTGGCTCTGATGCCGTTAGTATTCAGACCTCCGCCAAACGAAGTGGGGATAACTATATTTTAAACGGTAGTAAAACGTTTATCACTAATGGTCCACAAGCCGATGTGGTAATTGTTTATGCTAAGACCGACAAAGAGAAAGGATCGGGGGGCATAACGGCATTTCTGGTTGAAAAACAATTTCCCGGTTTTTCAGCCTCTAAGCCCTTTGAGAAGATGGGTCATAGAGGTTCAAAGACTTCGGAGTTGTTTTTTGAAGATTGTCTGGTGCCGGCCAAGAACATTCTGGGCAAAGAAAATGAAGGCGTAAAGGTAATGATGTCAGGTTTGGATATTGAGAGGGTTGTGGTTGCGGCCATCGCCCTGGGTTTGGCGGAAGGTGCATTCAGAGAATCGGTCAAATATGCGAAAGAACGAAAACAGTTTGGTAAGGAAATAAGTAATTTTCAGTTAGTACAGGCAATGCTTGCTGATATGTATACCTCTATTGAGGCGGCAAGATTGTTAATCTATGATGCCGCAATGCAGGCTGATGAGGGCCAAAAAATCAATCTGCAAGCGGCGGCGGCAATCCTTTTTACGGCTGAAGCAACAACCAAAATAACATTGGATGCGATCCAGATACACGGCGGCTATGGCTACATGTTGGAATATCCTGTCAACCGGTATCTCCGGGATGCAAAATTATATGAAATCGGTGCGGGAACATCGGAAGTCAGAAGATTAATTATTGCCCGTGGAATACTTGACGTTGAGACGTTTTAGGGCTTGAGTTCAAAACTCCCCTGCTACTGAGTATGAATGAAGAGGAACAAGTGAAACATTTCTTTGAATATGGCATGCCCATAGAATGTAATAACAATTTGGCCAAAGCCTATGGCTACACACATGCTGAAGAGATGTTATAGTTTGGAAAATCATTTCTTCTTACGAAAGTTCTAAGTAGTGTCCATCCTGAAATGCTGGTTTTTGGCGCGCACCTCAGCCGTGATTTTGTCCATTTCAAAGCAATTTTGGCGACGTAGCACTCAAAACATGCATGATTTAATCGGATTTTGAGTTCTTTCTCAGTTTCTCAAATACACCTCTCCTGTTGAGATGTGTATTTGAGAATATTTTCGGGTTTAGGCTGTTTTGCAAGGTACTTGATGGTTAAAACATCCATCAAGCTGCCATTCTTAAAACTGTCAAGAACCGGGATAGCATCTATTGCATAACCAACAACTTTAGTAGTCTCTATTTGATTTCAAACTTCCGCATTCTCCCTCTTAAAGTTGAAGGATTCATTCCTAAAAGTTCGGCAGCACCACCTTCACCCTCAATCCGCCCATCTGACAACATTAAACTTTTTTGGATATGCTGAGTGATCATTGCATCCATAGCTAGAAATTTTTCAGGTTGAAAAGCTGGTTTTTTACTGGGAGATGGGGAGATGTTAGAGGTGAGATTTGAGAATGAGAGCGGTGCGCCCTGACTTATTATCAAGGCCCGCTCAATGACATTCTGGAGCTCGCGAATATTTCCCGGCCAATTGTAGGCTGTGAGGTTGGCCATAGCTTCTGCAGCAAAAACAGGTTGCACTGCAAGATTCATCTCGACCGCCTGTTTTTTGGCAAAGTATCTTGCCAGTTCGGGAATATCTTCACTCCTATCCCTGAGCGGTGGAATTCGTATGGGAAAAACATTGAGCCGGTACCATAGATCCTTCCGAAACTGTTGCTTATCAACCATCTTTTCAAGATTGC
>JAOZQE010000120.1 GCA_029932385.1 bacterium
TCCTAGAGGAAGATTTATCGGGTAAACTAGTCACTGTTAACTATGAGCATAATGTAACATAATCTAATATTTTTTCAAATTTTTTTTTACGGAAGGTTGGTAATGGAAGTAGTTAGCCAATGGCTGCCGGAGATTTTTTCCGGGTTAAGCCTGATTTTACTGGTTATAATTTGGAGTGTCGTGACACGTTTTCAACGGCGTTTAAGCCGGAGTCTGGAGCAGCAGTTTCGTCAGAACCGGCAGGAATTTACGGAGGAGTCTCTGCGTTTGCGTGAGGAGGTGGCCCGGGCGCAGAAAGCGGTTGGCGAGACCCTGGTGCGGACGTTAAGTGAAATCGGTAAATCTCAGCAGGATAGTATCTTTGCGGTTGAAGATCGGGTAAAACACCTTACCGATGCGTATGAGAAACGTTTTGAAAAGTTGCTTGATAATGTTGATAAAAAACTATCGCTTCTACAGGAGAGTAACGAGAAACGGCTCGAAGAGATGCGACAGACGGTTGATGAGAAACTGCAAAGTACGCTGGAGAAAAGGCTTGGAGACTCATTTAAGTTGGTCAGTGAGCGGCTGGAAGCGGTGCAGCGCGGTCTTGGTGATATGCAGAATCTGGCGGTCGGCGTAGGTGATTTGAAACGGATGCTGACTAATGTTAAAGCACGGGGTACCTGGGGTGAGTTTCAGTTGGGAGATATTCTGGAACAGATATTAACTCCGGATCAGTTTGCGCGTAATGTGCGGACCGTGGCCGATTCCAAAGCAATTGTCGAGTATGCGATCCGGCTGCCGGGAGCTGATTCGAGTGATCCAGTCTGGCTGCCGATTGATGCCAAGTTTCCACAGGAAGATTATCATCGACTGCTCGATGCGGTTGAGAAAGCTGACCGCCAGTTGGTGGAGAAATCAACTGCGGCCCTGTTGCGAACTCTGGAGCTGGCCGCGAAAGAGATTGCAGAGAAGTATCTTGATCCACCCGGAACCACCGATTTTGCGATCATGTTTTTGCCGACTGAAGGCCTCTATTCGGAGATTTTACGGCAGCCGGGAGTGGTTGAAAAACTGCAGCAGCAGTTTCGGGTGGTTGTTGCCGGGCCCACGACTCTGGCGGCCCTTTTAAACAGCTTGCGGATGGGTTTCAGGACTCTGGCAATCGAAAAACGTTCGAGTGAGGTTTGGACCATTCTCTCTGCGGTTAAAACTGAATTTAGCAAATTTGGTATCGTTCTCGAACGGGTCAAGAATCAGCTTGAGACGGCCTCGAATACGATTGAGACAACCGGCGCCCGAACCCGGGCGATGGCCCGAAAACTTAAAAGTGTGGAGGAAATGCCCGATGACAGCTCGCAGACGATCCTCGGTTTGGATGAGTTCGGCTCAGTAACGAAAGAGAAAAACGGTTGAGAAGCTGCGGAACTTTGGCCTTTAACAGGACAGGTTAAAAAAATATAATCTCAAGATCCTGAAATGGACTTGACATTTATAAATATTTGACTAAAATTCACCTGCTTTTATAGTTGAGAAAGTGACTATGGCGCTCGGTGGATTAGTGCGAGGTTTCCAGCTTGGATCATTGGGGGCCTCGATTTGTTTGGTGGTTTGCAATAGTTTAACGCTCTATCGCAGTAGTTGGAACAGGAGAGATTAGTTGTGATTGAAGTCCAGGGACTACAAAAATTTTATGGTGATTTCCAGGCTTTAAAAGGGCTTGATTTTACCATTAACAAGGGTGAAATATTAGGTCTGCTCGGCCCTAACGGTGCCGGCAAGACTACAACCATGCGGATATTGACCGGTTTTCTAAAGCCGTCACGGGGAAATATTAAGGTTGCAGACTTGAATGTTGTCGATCACTCTCTGAAAATTAAAGAGATGATCGGCTATCTGCCGGAAGCCGCGCCACTTTACGGCGAGATGCTGGTTTATGACTATCTTGCCTATGTGGCTGAGATGCGTGGTTTGAGAGGTGTTGATAAAACCCGGCGGATTGCTGAAATGGTTGAATTGTGTGGACTTAAAGAGGTAATTTACAGAGCGGTTCATGAACTCTCCAAAGGTTATAAACAGCGGGTCGGACTGGCCCACGCGATGATGGGTGACCCTGAAATTCTGGTGCTGGATGAGCCTACTTCCGGGCTCGATCCTAACCAGATTGTCGAGATAAGAGAGTTGATCAAGGAGATCGGGCGGAAAAAAACCGTAATCTTTTCAACTCATATCTTAAGCGAGGCCGAGGCGACCTGTGACCGGGTTGTAATTATCAACCAGGGAACCATCGTTGCCGACGGGCCGACTGATCGTCTCCTGCATGAGTTCGGGGTCGGCGTCGTGGTTGATATTGTTCTGCAACATCCGGATACAGCTCTGGTTACTGCGAAATTGAGTGCGGTTGCCGGGGTTGAGAAGATCGAAAACACTACTGATACTGAATCCGGTTTATTGTCTGGCACTCCGGTGCAGCTGGCGGTCTTCAGCCGCATGGATGAGGATATACGCCCGGCTCTTTACCAGGTAATTCGGAATGAGGGCTGGGATCTTATCGATTTTCATCTCCGTAGCGAGAGCCTTGAAAATATTTTTGCCCAGTTGACACAGGAGGAGTGCTGATGAATGGTACGCTGACTATTTTTAAAAAGGAGCTTAAAGGCTTCTTCTTTTCCCCGATTGCCTATATTGTGATTACAACCTTTCTCCTGCTTTCGGGCTGGTTCTTTTTTTCGACCTTTTTTCTTTATAACCAGGCTGATCTGAGAACATTTTTTACACAGTTGCCGTTGATTTTTTCATTTATCGTACCGGCAGTTACCATGCGCCTTTTTTCCGAGGAGTTCAACAGCGGCTCCTTCGAATTACTCACTACTCTGCCGGTTTCCAACAGCGGGATAGTGGTTGGCAAGTTTTTGGCGGCTCTGACTTTCATCGCTCTGATGCTGCTGCCGACCTTGGCCTACGCTTTCAGTGTCGCGATGTTGGGAGATCTTGATCTGGGGCCGGTTTTCGGCGGATATTGTGGAGCCCTGCTCTTGGCCGGGGCCTATACCGGTATCGGTCTTCTGGCCTCATCAATTACCCGAAACCAGATCATTGCTTTCATTGTCGGGATGGTTTTCTGTTTCGGTTTGACGATTTTTAACCGGATGCTCTTTTTTGTTCCCGAAGGTCTGTTGGCGGTCTTTACTTATATGGGTTCGACGGCTCACTTTCAGAACATCGCTCGGGGGATTATTGATACCCGTGACCTGATCTATTTTTTAAGTCTAATTTTTCTGACTCTGTATGGTACGAGCTTCGTACTGCAAGAGAGAAAATAGGAGTTTTCCTGTGAAGAGAGATAATCGTGTTGTAGAAGGCGGTCTTTTTGGTCGTTACGGTAAACTGGTTCTCTATATAATCGTGGTTGTGATGATTAATCTGGTTGGCATCAACCTTTTTACCCGGGTTGATCTGACCGCCAATAAGGTTTATTCACTCTCTCCGGCCAGTAAAGAGGTGGTGGCAACCCTTTCAGAGCCTTTGACCATAAAGATATTTTTTTCCGGCAACCTGCCGGCTCCTTACAACGGAGTCGAACGTTACGTGCATGATCTTCTGCAGGAATATGAACTGGCCGGGAATCGCTATTTCAATTATCAGTTTTTCGACCCTTCAGGTGATGATGAAACAGCGGCGAAAGTTCAGAAAATAGCCCTCAGTTATGGTATTCAACCAGTTCAGATTCGGGCAATAGAAAAGGACGAAGTAAAATTTCAGAATGCTTATATGGGGTTGGTGCTTATTCATGGTGACCTGGTTGAGATTCTGCCGGCGATTATCGAGACTAAGGGCCTTGAATATCACCTTACTACTACAATCAAAAGAATGAATAATAAGATCAGCCGACTTTTGGCTTTGCCGGAGAAGATTAAGGTAAATCTTTTTCTCTCGTCATCGCTTGAAACTATCGCTCCTTATATGAATCTTGATAAAATTAATCAGTTGCCCGATGCGGTGAGTTCCCTGGTTAAGCGTTTGAATGAGCAGCTTTACAACCAGATTGAATTCGCTTTCTATAATCCGACTCAAGATGTCGAGGCAGAGAAAAAAGCAGCCGCAGAAAAGATTATGGAGCTGCAGTGGAAACCGTTTAATAATCAGCATGGGGTTACAATCCCAGGAGATCATGGTTATGCCGGAATTACGGTTACGTTTACCGGGCAGCAGCAGGATATTGATCTGATCTCAGTGGTTAACGTGCCAATTTTTGGTCAGCAGTACCAATTGACACCTATGGCAGACCTGGAGTTGACACTTAATACCGTAGTTGAAGATGTTATCGGGATTAATGAGCAGATCGGCTATTTAAGCGGCCATGGAACTTTGCCGTTGATGGCGGCTCGACCGATGCCGGGGCAGCCGCCGGCCGACAGTGCTTCACACTTTTATGGTCTTTTGAGTCAGGAGTACGCACCCAAAATGGTAATTCTGGATGAGATGAGTTCTATTACCGGAATTAAAACCCTTATAATCGTGCGGCCGACGGAGAAATTCAGTGATCATGAACTCTATCTTCTGGATCAGTTTATTATGCGCGGTAATAACCTGGCCCTTTTCTACGATCCTTTCAAGGAGCAGATGCCTCAGCAGAATATGATGATGATGGGTATGGGGCCGACCTATGTTCCGATCGCCACCGGACTCGAAAAACTTATCAGTCATTACGGGGTTAATATCGGTCCGGCCTATGTTATGGACCAGGAGTGTTTTAAGCAACCGATACCTCAGCAACAGGGCGGCGGTGAGCGTCTTCTCTACTTTGCGCCTTTGCTCAAAAGTGAAAAAATCAATAAAGATTTTCCTTTTATAAAGAACATCAAAGGTCTGGTGATGGTTAAAGCGGCTCCTTTGACCCTGGTGGAGAAAAAAACTAGCGCCGGTGATATTCAGGCGGCCCGGCTTTTTTCATCCTCCGATCACTCTTGGCTGATGAAGAATCACATCGATCTTAATCCTGAATTAATGCATCCTCCAGCGGATGAGAAACAACTTTCCAGCCAGGTTCTGGCATATCTGCTTGAGGGCTCGTTTTCGAGTTACTTCAAGGGCCGGCCGCTACCGGAGAAACCCGTAGAGAAAAAGGGTGAAACTGAACCAGATTCAGTGAAATCCGAAGATATTAATGCTGATTCTGCAGAATCGGATAAGGTTCTGGCGGCTCTGGCTGAAAAAGGTGAGCTTTCCAGCAGTGGAGATCGTCTTGACCAGGGAAAACCAGGGCGTTTGATAGTTGTTGGATCGGCCGATATATTGCGCAATAATATCGTTGATGAGGCCGGCCAGACCCCTAACGCCCAGTTATTGTTGAATATGGTTGATTATCTCAACGATCGTCAGGAACTGGCGGTACTGCGGACTAAAACTCAGAGTTTTAATCCGTTGGCGGATATAGATCCCGAGAGCCGCAGCCTGATTAAGGGAGCCAATCTTGTCGGCCTGCCGCTGCTGGTTATCTTTGCCGGTTTTATCGCCTGGCTGTACCGTGGCGCCCGGCGGCGTAGATTAAAACGAATATTTTCTTAAATAAGGGTACCTCGAAAAATTGCCTTTTTCCTCAATTGCTGCGTTGGGCTCAAATTTTAATCCTCAAAATACTCAATGTATTCTTGCGGTTAAAATCTTCGCC
>JAOZQE010000121.1 GCA_029932385.1 bacterium
GAGCTGGTGCCGGCATTAAAGGCAATGACTCCAGTCCACCAGGTTTTATCACTGGCAATATGCGGATAATATAAGGTTTCTGCGGTTTTATCTCGTAAAAGGATGCCGCTCAACTGTTTGCCGTTACCGAAAAGTTCAAGTCCGACGATGCCTTCAGCATTGCTTATTACGGCTGACTCAATATCATCTAACTGCCATCCGTCGAGAAACTTGGCAAGATCTTTGGCTTGATGAGCGCCGGCAGCAAGGGTAAGTGTTTTAACTTTAGTAGGATCGTTATTGAATGTGAAGGTCAATGTTCTACTTTCCGCAGTTGTGTTGACCAGGTTCAAACTAGTCCACCACCCATCGCTGACAGCTATGTGGGAGATAATTATATCATCATGGTTGACAGTATCCGGGGCCGGAATTGCAACCCGGTAACTGGCATTGGAAGAGTCGTAAAATTTAAGGTAACCGTAAGCCTGGTCACTGTCATAAGTGAAAATCAAGTAGCTGATTAACTCCGGATCAGGGAAAATATCGCTGATTTTTATTTCATAACGGCTTCTAGCTTTAAGGTCAATTATCTTTAGTTCATCAACCTGTTTGCCGGCATTATTATAGCCTTTCAGGGTACCACTTAAAGAGGTTTTAGAGCTGGTATTGATAATCGCAATTTCAGTTTTCCATCCGTTATCACTGGCAATGTGGGGGAAATAGAGTTGATTTTTCTGTTTAATACAATCATCAGGGTTCTCATTTTTACAGGTAACCTTTTCGTACGGCCAGACCGACATACCTCCCGAAACATTGTAAACCTTGTTGTATCCATGTTGATCGAGAAAATCTGAGGCGTAGCGGCCACGGTTGCCATGCTCACAGATATTTATGATCGCTACATTAAGCGGTAACTGTTGGTACTCTCTCTCAAATTGTCCGGAATTCCAGTCAAGGTTGAGAGCGCAGGGAATATGCCCCGTATAACAGTAGTCAATGTTTCCTCGAACATCCACCACCACTACATTATCATCTTCAGATATCATGGTATGGGCCTCTTCGGCCGATATCCTTTCGTATGCATATCCAGGTTGGAATCCTACGCCTATGCCTATAAAAGTGAGAGTCAGGATGAGAATGATCTTTTTCATGGTAAGTACCCCGTTTTATGAATTTAGCCAGAAATTTTAGAATCTTTGTTGATTGTATTAGTAGGGATTGGGTTTTGTCCAGTAAAAAATTAATTGAGGTGGTAATTTATGGTTAGGACAGCAGCTCTCGCCTTATGAGATTGAGGGCCTGGGCGGTGAAGATTTTTTTGTTAAGCAGGCGTTTTCCGAAAGGGAAGTGGTAGCGTTTGCTGGTAATACCTGCCGGCCCGGCGAGGCCGATACAAACAGTTCCGACCGGTTTTTCCGGGCTGCCACCGGCGGGGCCGGCAATGCCAGTGGTAGAGATTGCATAGGTTGCTCCGGAAAGTTCTCTGGCTCCTGCGGCCATCGCTTTCGCGGTCTCCTCATGAACGGCGCCATATTCTTTAAGAACTTCAGGGCTGACACCAAGTATCTTCTGTTTGGCTATATCAGCATAGGTGACGGCCGAGAGAATGAAATATTCGGAACTACCGGCGATATTGGTCAAAAGGTTGGCAATCAACCCGCCGGTACAGCTTTCAGCCACCGCCAGGGTTGCTTTTTTATTTATTAAAAGTTCGGCGACCACTGCGGCCAGAGAAGCCCCGTTCATTGAAATTATCTTTATTCCAAGTTTTTCTTTGATCCAGCTGACGGCCTCTTGCTGCTCTTTGATCAGCTCTTTTTGGGAGCTGTTTTTTTGATAGAGTTTAACCTGAACTTCGGGAAAACTGGCGCGAAAACCAAGATCAATATCGGGAAAACGATCCATAAAACCATCTAATTTTTCTTCAAGGGCAGATTCACCCAAGCCATAAGTAGAGATGGTTTTGCATTCGTAATAGTAGGGATCTCTGATTATTTTTGTGATTCGGGGGATAACCTGTTCTTTAAGCATCTTGCGCATCTCGGCTGGAACCCCGGGCATAAAGAAAAATGTAGATCGGTTGATCTTCAGGGCAAAACCCGGGGCGGTACCGATTGGATTTTCAAGAATTTCGGCGCCGGCCGGAAACCGGGCTTGTATCTGATTGTTCTTTGGCGCTTTTCGGCCTCTGGCGCTGAAAAATTGTTCGATTCTTGCGAGACTGACCTGGTCGAGTTCGAGAGCTACTCCGGCGACCCGGGCCGCGACTTCACGGCTTAAATCGTCACGGGTCGGCCCTAAACCACCGGTGACGATGACAATCTCAGCCCGGTTCGAGAGTTCTTTGAAAGTGGTCCCCAGCGCATCCTCATCGTCACCGACCAAGGTGTGGCGGGCCGCCATGATGCCGATTTCGCCGATTTTTTCTGAGATATAAGCGGAATTTGTATCAACCAGGGCCCCGCTCAAAAGTTCATTGCCGGTTGCTAGAATTTCTATAATCATATTTTTTCCGTTGGTTTTCGGGTTCAGGTGACAATCAATTTAATTGCCATGATTATGACCGTTACTGTGACTACTTTTTTGATCCAGTGATGGCCTTTGAGGACGGTGAGGTGAACTCCGATCTGGCTGCCGAGCATGGTGCCGGCTGCCAGAATCAGGCCCAGGCTCCAATCGACTTTACCTTCCATGGCAAATATCGCCAATGATAATATGGTGTAGGCGAGGATGCTTAAGACCTTGACCGCATTACCTTTAACCAGATCAAGACCGGCCATAGTGGTTGCCGCCAGGATCATAAATCCGACCCCGGCCTGGACGAAACCGCCGTAGATGCCGACGCAAAAAAAGCCGATTGTTAAAGCAGTTCGGTTAAACGGTTTATCTTTTTCTTCTGCCAGTTTCTTTTTTAACGGATCCCAGAGGGTCCACAAGGTTACGACAATCATTAATACAGCGAGAATATTCTTGAACATCTCATCGCCGATTGTAATTGCAACCTTAGAGCCGATCAGGGCTCCGATAACCGCGGGCCCGGTCGCCCAGCGGACATAGCGCCAATCGACAACTTTATGGCGTTGGAAACTATAGGATGCGGCAATATTCTGACAGAGGATACCGACCCGGTTAGTGCCGTTGGCAACCACCGGTGGCAATCCCATAAAGATAAGTAACGGGATCGTTAGAAAAGAGCCGCCGCCGGCGATAACATTAAGGCATCCGGCAACCAGACCGACCATGAAAAGTAATATATATTGAGCCATGAATTTATTCCGCGTTAGGCAATTTATAGATATTCTGATCTATTTACTATTGCTATTACTTGATGTCAATCTTATCTCTCTTATGAAACTCAAGTGGCCTTATGAAGACCGGATTTATGGACTTTAGCGTGCGAACTTTGCGGGCGCGGTTTTCGAGTTGTAGTTAGGCCGCAAAACTGTTAAAGTGAACCTGATTATAACAGTGGTGACGTTACGATACTTAAGTTTAAGCAATTTTCTCTCTTCTTTAAGCTCTGTAAATAATTTGTTTGCGGACTTTAGTCCGCACAGGATTTCACAACTTACCCCTGATTTCTGAGTACTATGACTCGAGATGCCATTTTCCAGGATGGGAACAGTCCTGATGAATTTATCTTTAACCGGCAGGTTGTCGAGGTTTTTGACGACATGTTGGAGCGATCCATCCCCTGTTACCATCAGACAACCGGAATGATCTGTACCCTGTTGCAGCACTTCTGCCGTCCGGGTGATACGGTATACGATCTCGGTTGCTCAACCGGTACGACCCTGCTTGAACTGGCACGCCAGCTCTCCGATATGAGTCTTTCATTTATCGGTCTTGATAGCTCAGAGGCGATGATTGACCGGGCGGAAATCAAGGCCAGAATGCTATCCCGGAAGCAGGATGTCAGTTTCCAGGAGATTGATATTATTGATGCCGATTTTAATCAGTGCGGAGCGGTTCTACTCAACTATACTTTGCAGTTTATACGGCCGCCGGTAAGGCAGCGATTCTTAAAAAAAATCTATAACTCTTTAAAACCGGGCGGTATCCTTATTATCTGTGAAAAGGTTATTTCCCATCGACCGGTAATCAACCGGGCTTATATTGACCTCTATCTCAATTTTAAGCGCAACCAAGGTTATTCTGAAACCGAAATTGCCAAAAAAAGGGAAGCCCTGGAGAATGTTCTGGTGCCTTTCTCAATCCACGAAAATCTTGATCTACTCAAAGAGAGCGGCTTTTCTGAAACCGAATCTTTTTTTCAGTGGTTTAACTTCGTCTCATTTCTCTCAGTGAAAAGATAGCCATGCAAGATTACCTTGAACTCCTGCCTGATGCCGACCATGAACAGATTATGGTATTGCGCAAGGCCTATCTTGAAAAATTGGAGAGTGATAAAAAAGGGGTTGTCGCTCGTCGTCTTCCTTTTGAATCTATCAGTCATCTTAAAGCCTCTTTGCTCGATTTTGAGAGCGATGTCGTAATCATCGGTCGGCGGGAGGACATCAGCCGCCAGGAGTTTGACCTGGTCGATAAAGTGATGCGCGGTTTTATTCCATGGCGCAAAGGGCCTTTCAAAGTTTTCGGGATTGATATCGATGCCGAATGGCGGAGCTGCAGAAAATGGGATCGGGTATTACCTTTCCTTCCGGATTTGCAGGATAAGGTTGTGGCTGACATCGGCGCAAGTAATGGCTATTACATGTTTCGGATGGCTCCGCATAAACCGAAAGCGGTTATCGGTTTTGAGCCTTATCTCCAGCACTATTTTACTTTTCGCACGTTAAACAGCTTTGCCGGGCTCACAAATCTCCATATGGAATTTCTGGGAGTTGAACATCTAAGTCTGTTCGCCAGCTCTTTTGACGTGGTTTTTCTCATGGGCATCCTCTACCATCGGATATCTCCCTTAGAGTCCCTGAAAGAGGTAAAAAAAAGCATGAAAAAGGGTGGAACTCTTATTGTTGAGTCGCAGGCGATACCGGGTGAAGAACCGGTGGCGCTTTTTCCTGAGCGCCGTTACGCGAAAGCTCCGGGAACCTATTTCGTACCCACTGCGGCATGTCTGAAGAACTGGATGTTGCGAGCCGGTTTTGTCGATGTCGAGATATTCTGCTCCCATCCGATGAGCAGCAAAGAACAGCGCCGAACCGAATGGATGACCTTCGAATCTTATGATGATTTTATTGATCCGCATAATTCGTCACTGACAATCGAAGGTTATCCCGCCCCATTAAGAGTTTTTTTAAAGGGCATTGCCGGATAGTTGAGATTATTCCGTGGTCATCAGTTGGGCTATTATCTGCCATAAAGCCTTATTGTGATGATTATTTCGTTTGTAATTCACCCGGCAGGTTCAGTTTGCCGGTGGCAATCTTGGCGGTTTCATTTTGTCATCTACTTATCCGATGGGCGTTTTGGAATATTTATTATCCAAGCGGGGAATTCTAAATTAAGAAGTTCGGCAAAGGATGAAATTTTATGTCTGTCAATAAAAATGAACGTGATGCCGAATCAAATTGCTTGTCTGCGGAAATGCGGCGACAGCTGGAACTGCGGTCGCAGAGTTACCGTGAGCGGGCGCTGAAAATGTTTCCCTGGATCTGCGCCCGTTGTGGGCG
>JAOZQE010000122.1:0-2108 GCA_029932385.1 bacterium
AGTACCATGTTTGCTGCCATCACCTTTGACCCCAGACTACTCTGGGATGCATAAATCTAAACATTCCACTAATCAAGGGAACCAGTCATGGAAACACCTGTAATAAAAAAACGCCGAGGCATCTCCCCGATCTGGATTTTACCGTTTATTGCCCTGCTGATTGGTGGTTGGCTGCTCTTTGACAACTACCAGAACGCCGGCATCGATATCATCGTCCACTTTGCTGATGCCGAAGGAATCACTGTTGGCAAAACCAATGTAATATATAAGGGTATAGTGATCGGTACCGTCCGGGATATCCAAGTTGATCCAGGAGTTGACAGTGTCTCTTTGAGAATAGAGATAAATAAAGTTGCGAAACAGGGAGTTGTCAAAGACAGCAAATTCTGGATCGTGAAACCGGAAGTCTCTGCCGGGCAGATAAGCGGCCTTGAAACCCTGCTGTCGGGCAGCTACATTGCGGTCCAGAGCGGTGCTTCAGAACAACCCTGCCGTGAATTTATCGGCCTGCCGGAGCCGCCGCCAATCTCGCAGGAGGCGCCGGGCCTGCACCTGAAATTAACCTCTAAAAATCTTGGGTCGATTCAGCGCAACACCAAACTCTACTACAAGAATATTCCAGTTGGTTCAGTCCAGGGATATACCCTGGATGAAGCGGGTTCAGGTGTCATTATCGATGCTTACATTGAATCTCGATATAAACATCTGATTAAAACCAAAACCCGCTTCTGGAACAGCAGCGGCATCAATTTCAAAGGGGGCCTGTCGGGTTTCAAATTCAGAATGGAGAGCATGGCGGCCCTGATCTACGGCGGCATCAGTCTCTACACTCCGACTTATCAGGAAAACAGCCCCGCAGCGGAAAGCAACCGGATTTTTTCTCTCTATGAGGATTTTGATGACGCCGAATTCGGCCTCAAGATGACTTTGAAACTACCCACCGCCCAGGGGATTGAGGCCGGAATCACCAAGATTGTCTATCGCGGTTTTGAAGCCGGAGTGGTTACCGACATAGATTTTGACGATGATAAACACGTAGTCACAGCCCTCATCAATATCGACCCAAGAGCCGAATTCATTCTCCGTGAAGGCACTCGGTTCTGGGTCGTCGAACCGGAATTTTCAATCAATCGGGTTCGCAATCTCGATACCCTGATCAAAGGTGTCTATATTGCTTTTGAACCGGGAGATGGTATTTTCAAAGACTATTTTGAGGTTCAGAAGGCACCCCTGACCGACAAGCTTATGCCCGCTGGAAAGAGATTTACCATCATCTCTAAAGACTCCGGTTCAATTGCCATCGCAGCCCCGGTTCTCTATCGCAAGCTTAAAGTTGGAGAGATCTTTGACTTTCATTTAGGAGCCGACGGCAGTAACATCCGGGGCCAGATCCTGATCTATCAAAAATATACACATCTGATCAAAAACAACTCGGTTTTCTGGAAGGTTGGCGGCATCAATATAAAAGCTGACTTTAATGGGATTGATGTTGAAACCGGCACTCTGAACACGATGCTGGCCGGTGGCATCAGCTTCACCAACCCCGATGACGGCAAGCAGCCGAAAATTGCGGCGGAACATCGCAAATTTACCCTCTACGACAATATTGAAGAAGCCTCGCAACAGGTTCCAGCTCTGCGAAAACAGGGGGTCAAGATTCAACTCAAAGCTACCAATGCCAAGGATTTCTCGGTCGGGTCACCGGTTCTCTATAAATTCATCGAAGTAGGAGCAGTTACCGGTTTCGCTTTGGCAGAGGAAGGTAAACATGTTCTTATCGACCTCTTTATCGACCAGAAATATGCTCCTCTCCTGAGTAAATCCAGTCTCTTCTACAACATCAGCAATATTTCGGTAAAAGGTGATCTTTCCGGAATCGAAATCAAAACCGGCTCAGTTAGAAGCATGCTGGCAGGCGGGATCGCATTCATCTCTCCGGATTCAGACAACCAGGATAGCGACAGAATAAGAGACGGTCAGCAGTACACTCTGTATGACAGTAAAGATAAGGCCCTGGATTTTGGCAAAAGCATGATTTCGATTAAATTTGCCAACTCCAAAGGTTTGAAATCCGGGCTTAAAATACGCTATCACAACGTTGATATCGG
>JAOZQE010000122.1:2208-5582 GCA_029932385.1 bacterium
TACCTCTACTTTGGCAAACCGTTCAAGTTCTACCTGCAACCAAGTGAAACTGCGGTAGAGGTATTTAGTTACCAAAAGATGGCGGAAATCAGTATCCCGACCGCAGAGCCGATTGCCGTTGGTGAAATGCGACGCTACGGGTCCCTGTCGAGCTGTTGCATTGTCACGCGGGAACTACCGCAAACTATCAATTTAATAGAATATGCTCTCAATGAATGGAGATATCTACCCGCAGATCAACGCCACCGGGCAGCAACCTTTTTAGCCGCCATCATCTGCCGTGATATCAAAAAGATGCACGCTCACGATTTCTTTCATATCGACACCAAATGGCGCAATATCTTGATCCGCAGAGATGAAATCGATAAAAGTGAGATCCAGGGCCTCTGGTGGATTGACAGCCCACGCGGGAAAATTCTTTCGGGCCGGCGTCACGATTACGGCATGATCTATGATTTAACAAACCTTACCCGGGATGCCCTTTCATTTCTAAGCCGCAGTCAACGCTTACGTTTTCTTCACGCTTACTGCGGCCCGGAAACCGGCCGGCAGGAGATTAGAAAGATTGTGAGAGAGATCAACCGGCGCCTGCAGCGCAGGCCCACCCGAATCTACCCGCCGCCAGAAACCAACACATAACCTGAGTTAGCATCTGTTATCTGATTATCTCATTACCCACCTCATCGCAACGGCAGGCTTCAGCGATCACCTGTCAGCGACCATTTAAGTCGAGACTCATTGATAAACCTCATCAATCTCAGCTGCAAATTTACGGTAGACATTCGCCCGGCGAATCTTCATGGTTGCGGTCATCTCATCATCGTCGTGATCAAGCTCTTTGGTTAAAAGTTTGAAACGGCGCACATTTTCGACCCGGGCAAACTGCTGGTTGACTATTTCAACTTCCTCTTTGACCAGAGCAAACACCTGAGACAGGCCGGAAAGGTTTTTAAAGTTGGTAAAGGGAATATCCTGATCGATTGCCCATTTACCAACGTTATCAAAATCGATCTGGAGCAGTGCCGCCAAATAATTGCGGCCTTCACCGACAACAATCGCCTCCTTGATATAAAGGCTTGTGGTCAGGGCATTTTCTATCTCTGAAGGGGCTATATTCTTCCCCCCCGAAGTAATAATAATATCCTTCATCCGGTCAACGATCTTCAGATGGCCGTCTTTATCTAAAACCGCAACATCACCAGTATGCAACCAACCATCGACAATCATAGCGCTGGTTGCCGCTTCATCATTGTAATAGCCGACAAAAATCGACCCGCCTCGTTTCAGCAGTTCACCCTGATCACTGATCTTAAACTCTACGATATCAATAGCTTTGCCAACCGTACCGAGCTTAATATCATCACCCATATGAATAAATGAGAGTCCGGTGCATTCGGTCATACCGTAACCCTCTTTGACCCGGATACCGATATCGTGAAAAAAACGTAAAACCTCAGGGCTTACTTTAGCCGCTGCCGAGAAACAGAAATGGGCTTTACGCAGACCGATAAAATTCTGCAACGAACGAAATATCAACCAATAAGCCAGTATATCCAATATCTTCAGGCCGGGACCAACCGATTTTCCGGCCAACAGAAGTTCGGCCCGGCGCCGGCCAACCGCCATACACCGATTATAGAGCCAGCGCTTGAAAGGGGTGGTCTCTTTAATATTGATAATAATTGATGACTGCAGTTTCTCCCAGATCCGCGGCACGCCTAAGAAAATTGTCGGAGCGATTTCGCGCAAATCCGACTGAATTGTCGCGATACTCTCGGCAAAGTTTACCGTAAAACCAACATAGATCGGCAAAAAGAGCGTAAAAATTTTTTCCGCAACATGACATAGAGGCAAGTATGAAACAACCGTATCATCTACCGTCGGTTCAATTGCCTTAATTGTGCTTAAAGTTGTCGCTTCAATATTTTTATGGTTGATCATCGCCCCTTTAGGTTTACCGGTAGTTCCCGAGGTGTAGATCATAATGCAAACATCTTCAGGCCGTCCTTGATCCACCTCGGAAGCAAATAAGCCCAGATTTTCCGCCGCCAGTTCCCGGCCCTGCGCTTCAATTTCCTTAAACGAGATGATATTCTCCTGCGGATAATTACGCAGGCCCTTCATATCAATAACGATAATCTTCTGCAATCGGGGTAACTCATCCCAAACTTCAAGAATTTTATCGGTCTGTTCCTGATCTTCACAAACAACAAATCTGGCGTCGGCGTGGTTTACCACATACTGCACTTCGGTTGCGGGACTGGTGGGATAGACCCCGATCGTCACCCCGCCTAAAGCGATGGTGCCAAGTTCGGCGTAGATCCACTCCCGGCAATTTTCACTGATAATCGCCAGATGATCACCCCGCTCGAAACCCACTGTCTTCAGACCCAAAGCAAAATAGGTGACATGTTCGCGATACTGTTGCCAGGTGATACTCTGCCAGATACCAAACTCTTTTTCCCGCAGAGCCACCTGGTCGGAACGCCGGGCGGCCATCTCAAGAAATGCCTGGCACAGGGTTTTTCCGCTTAACTCAGCCACCGTTTTCTCCGTTTATAATGTTTCACGTCACGATAACTTTTCTCTTCGCCCGACTGCCCGAAACCGAGATAGAACTCCTGAACATCCTGATCATTAAGAAGCTGGTCAACCGGGCCATCGAGAACCATACGCCCATTCTCCATGATATAACCGTAAGAACTTATGGAGAGAGCAACCTGGGCATTCTGCTCAACCAGCAGAATCGTGGTTCCTTCACGCTGGTTAATCTCTTTGATTATGGCAAATATCTCATCAACCAAAATCGGAGCCAAACCTAAAGAGGGCTCGTCCAACATCATAAGTTTAGGCTGTGCCAACAGGGCCCGACTGATCGCCAGCATCTGCTGTTCACCACCGGAAAGATAGCCTGCCAATCTTTTGCGGCGCTCCTTTAATGAAGGAAAATAGCTGAAGCATTTTTCAATATCATGGCGAACCTGGGCTCGATCCCGACGAATATAGGCACCGCAGCTCAGATTCTCTTCAACCGTCAGATCTTCAAACACCCGCCGACCTTCAAGTACCTGAAAAATCCCCTGCCGGACAATCTGATGCGGGGCCAGCCCGGCCAGATTTTTCCCCATAAATTCTATCGAACCATCACTGATCTCACCATCTTCTAATGGCAGAAAACCACTGATCGCTTTCAGGGTCGTCGATTTACCGGCACCGTTTGAACCTAACAGGGAGACAATCTCACCCTGGGGTACTTCAAGGGAAAGCCCCTTAAGCACCAGAACGACATGGTTATAGATAACCTCTATATTATTAACCCGCAACAGGGCCGGTTTTTTCTCTTGCTCGGTCATAAGCTTATAAACTTATCTCTG
>JAOZQE010000123.1 GCA_029932385.1 bacterium
AGACGTTCCAGAAAACAACCAGATATCCCTAGAATTTGTCTACCGGACAGTAATGATAATAAGAATTCTGGTCAGATATTATATTTATTGAGTTCCGGTTGACCGGGGCAGGAGGTGTGGCTTAATGTTTAAGTTGGCGATTACAATGGGAGACCCGGGTGGAATAGGGCCGGAGGTTACGGTGCGGGCTCTTGCCGGACTTGATGAAAATCTTTTGCAGGATGTGATCGTGGTTGGTGAAGCTCTCTGGCTGCAGCAGGTGGCTGAAAAAATCGGTGCGCCGGTCGGAGGGTTGTCCTTTCGTGAAATTTCCGAGAATGAGGTTTTGGAAGGGAGGAACGTGGAAACGGGGGTGGTGGCAGTTTGCAACCCTTTGCCAGAGCCTTTGCCGCAGTTGGAAAAAGGTAGTGACTATGCTGCTTTTGGTGATGCTTCATTTAATTATGTCAAATATGGGGTCGATCTGGTTATGAGAGGTATTTGCAAGGCTTTGGCAACGGCCCCGATTTCAAAGCGGGCATGGCATTTGGCCGGGCATAATTATCCGGGTCATACTGAACTTCTGCGTGAGCTCAGCGGCAGTGCGAAGGTGGGCATGATGTTTTGGGGTGAACGCCTGAAAGTACTGCTGGCTACGACTCACCTGCCTCTGGCCCAGGTTCCGAAGGTGCTTACGGTTGAGTTGCTGTGTGAGCAGATCGGAATGCTCTTTGATTTTATGCAGCGGGTCGGTATCGCCGGTGACATCGGCCTGGCCGCATTAAATCCTCATGCCGGAGAGCAGGGGGCTTTCGGGGATGAGGAGGCAGTGATTCTCCAGCCGGCACTGGTCATACTGCAAGAACAAGGGATCCCGGTCGTGGGGCCGGTACCGGCAGATGTCCTTTTTTATCAGGCTTTAAACGGTCGCTATGGCGCTCTGGTCGCTCTCTATCATGATCAGGGTCTGGTTCCGTTTAAGATGTTATATTTCAATGATGGTGTCAACCTTTCACTTGGCCTACCTTTTGTTCGTACTTCGGCTGATCACGGTACAGCGTTTGATATTAGCAGTAAATTTATTGCGGACAGTAGCAGTATGAAAGCTGCAATCGCTTTGGCTCTCAAATTATCAAGTGATTAAAGGTAATTTACAGGTTCTGTCACAACTAGAAAAATGTTTTGTTTAGCTCTTGATTAACTCTTGACACTTGCTATTCATTGGGGTATATCCTAAAGTATTATTACTGGCAGTAAGTTGCCGTTTGTGTTTGTGAACTAAGGTTTTAATGAGGATCTGACCTGTTTTATAATCTTTCAAATCGATAGAGGTTCGTGATGGTTAAGAGAGAGAAATCAAACTATATTATTCAGGCGGTTGTACATGCCCTGGCCCTTTTGGAAGAGTTCAGCGGAGATGTTGATGAACTTGGTGTAACTGAACTGAGCAAACGTCTCAAATTGCACAAAAATAATGTCTTCAGACTTCTCGCAACACTCGAGGAGAAGGGCTATATTGAACAGAATAAAATCACCGAAAATTATCGTTTAGGGATTAAAAGTCTTGAGTTGGGGCAGACCTTTATCCGGCAGATGGGGGTTTTGCGTCAAGCTCATCCGGTGATGGAGAAATTGTGTGCTGAACTGAATGAGAATGTTTACGTCGGAGTTATCCGTAATCATAATGTTGTCTATCTTGACGTGGCCGAGTCCGATCATGCCGTGCGCGTAGTTTCCCGGGTAGGTTCGCAGCTGCCGGTCTGGTGTTCGGCTATAGGTAAGGCTCAGGTGGCATCAATGAATCTTGGTGAGCTTGAGAAGATTCTGCCCCCGGTTAAAGAATGGAAGGCCTGTACCCCGAAATCCATTCGCGACAAGGATGTTTTTTTCAAGGAGCTGGAACAGATCCTTGAACAGGGTTACGCCGTTGACAATGAAGAGTACGATCATGATGTCAAATGTGTTGGTGCCGCAATTCGCGATTACACCAAGCGGGTTGTAGCCGGGATCAGTGTTTCCGGGCCCTCTTTCAGGTTGACTGACAGCAACATCAAAGATACAGTTGCTCCGGCAGTGCAGAGAGCCGCGGCCGAGATCTCCCGGCGCCTTGGATATGAGGTTACTCTGCATATTGAAGAGAAAAGCTCCGGTAAACTGGTTTAATTGCCGGAAAATTATTATATTCATCTGCCCTTTTGCCGCTCTAAATGTAGTTATTGCGCCTTTCCCTCAGTTGCGGTTGATAGGGTTCCGGAAAAAGAGTATCTAAAAGCTCTGCTGTCTGAGTTCCGGTTTCGGCGTAAGCTCTGGCCGGGATTGACACTACCCCTTTCCACTCTCTACTTCGGCGGCGGTACGCCGTCACTGTTCACTCCCTCTTTTTTTTCCGAAATTATAGATTTTTTTGCCCGCGAGGTAGGCTTTGTTGCGGCTCCGGAGATTACCCTTGAGGTGAATCCGGCTGATGTTAACCGTGACAAAATAAGAGGCTATTTTAACACCGGTATAAATCGTATCAGTATGGGAGCCCAGACTTTTTCGGCCGCCGGCCTGCGGCTTCTCGGCCGGCGGCATGATGCCGCAAATATCAGTCAGGCCTTTAACTCTTTGCGCCAGTCCGGCATCACTAACATAAGTCTTGATCTGATCTATGCCTGGCCCGGTCAAAGCCGTGAAGATCTGGCCGCAGATCTGGATAAATTGACAACTCTGGCGCCGGAACATGTTTCAGCTTACACCCTTTCCTATGAATCCGGATGCGAGATTACGAGAGCGGTAGCTGCCGGGGAAATCGTACCGGTTCCTGAGCCTCTGCAACTTGAGATGATGTCTCTAGTCGAAGATAATCTTGACAAAGCCGGCCTCTATCGTTATGAGGTGTCCAACTTCTCCCGCAGCTGTATTTTTCAGTCCCGGCATAATCTGGCGTACTGGCAGCTCAAGGATTTTATCGGATTGGGTGCCGGTGCCTGTGGCGGTAGACGTTGCCGCCGAGGGCCTAAACAGTGGGTCGAACGCTATTGTAACCTTGCCGACCCGGAGTTCTATATGCGACATCTTCTGGATGCGGATTCTAAACTTGCTGTTGACAGCAGTGAATTTGTACCTTGGTCGCAAGCCGAGACGGTCAATTTAAGCGGCGTTTTTGCTGAATCTCTGATGATGGGTTTACGGCTGCGGCAGGGGATAGATCTTGCATCTTTGCGGAGTGAGTATGGTCCGGATATGGTGGCGGCATTACTTGCTAAAGTGCAGCTGTTACAAAATGAAGGGATGGTTGACTTTGATGAGAGTAGACTCTGGATAACCGACTCTGGTTTTTACCTGACTGACAGCATCATTGATCGTCTGGTCTAGGTGGAAAGTTTAAGCGTCGGCTAGAGATAAATTTTTATAATATTAAAATAAGTGGAGTTTTAAGATGAGCGCAAACGAGTCCCAAACCGATTTCAATCCGGATACCACCCATCTCTACCGTGAGGAGAGTTTTACTGATTTGAAAGTTGCATCGATCAAGGTTATGATTCCTGTAAATCTTGACGGTAGTGATGATGAAAGTCGGTCTACAATATATGTTGGCCACACCCAGCTGATGTCACCGGACGGCCCTTTGCCACTCCAGGCGCCTTTAGAAGCTGACAATCTGGAAGAGGCTTTAGCGGCTTTTCCTGAGGCTATGCGACAGGCTTTAGCTGAGGTGGTGGAAAAAATTAAAGAGATGCAACTTGAACAGCGGCGGAAAGAGATGGGCGGCGGCTCCGGAATCATTATTCCCGGCCGCTGAGAACCAGATAATCTGAACATGGTCGGTGAATTTTTTTAATCTCCGGCCGGAGTTTTTTTGCCATCAGGAAACTGTCGTTTCATCCTGAAAGAGATTAAGCCCGGCAATTATATTCATGATTCATCGGGCCGGAGCAGGGAGAGAAGTATGAAAATTGCGGCTGATCTGTGCGAACTGGTAGGTAAGACTCCGTTGTTGCGGATAGCCTCGCTCTCTGCTGAATGCGGAGCTGAGATTATCGCTAAACTCGAATATTTCAATCCTCTATCCAGCGTTAAGGATCGGATTGCGGTAGCAATGATTGCGGCTGCGGAAAAGTCCGGAGAACTTTTGCCCGGTGGGGTGATTATCGAGCCCACCAGCGGTAATACCGGAATCGGTCTCGCTTTTGTTGCCGCCAACCGGGGTTATCAGCTGATTTTGACGATGCCTGAAACGATGAGCCTGGAAAGGCGGAATCTTTTGCGGATTCTGGGTGCAGAGGTTATTTTGACCCCCGGGGCCGCCGGCATGAACGGGGCTATCAATGAGGCCCTGAAGATTCAGAAAAAGATTCCGGGAAGCTTTATGCCGCAGCAGTTTGTCAATCAGGCTAACCCTGATATTCATCGTCACACAACTGCTCTGGAGATATGGGATGATACCGACGGACAAATTGATTTCCTGGTCGCCGGGGTCGGTACCGGCGGCACGATTACCGGTTGTGCCGCGGGCTTACGCGAAAAAAATCCAGAAATAAAAGTGGTTGCGGTTGAGCCCGAGGAGTCAGCGGTTCTCTCCGGTGATTCACCGGGGCCGCACCGGATTCAGGGGATTGGCGCCGGTTTTGTACCTGAGATTCTGCAGCCTGATACGATTGATGAAATTGTTAAAGTAAATTCCGATGAGGCCGCAGTTATGGCCCGGCAGCTGGCTCGGAGCGAAGGTCTGATGGTCGGGATTTCTGCCGCTGCTGCCGCAATCGCGGCCGTAACGATCGGTAAACGTCCTGAGAATCGGAGGAAGATGGTAGTCACGATTTTCCCCGACAGTGGTGAACGCTATCTTTCCAGCTGGATTTTTAATGACTAGCGGGTGTCTTTGTGAATATCTATGCCGGTTTTACCGGGGTTTGGCTTAGGAGATTTCTTATGTCTGAAGAGGGTAGTGCTAAACGGCACGGTTTGATCATTGTCAATACCGGTAACGGTAAGGGTAAAACCACGGCCGCACTGGGAACGGTTTTTCGCGCTTTAGGTCAGGGTTTTAAGGTCGCGATGATCCAGTTTATCAAGGGTGGCTGGCGTTATGGTGAGTTGAGCGCGGCGGAAAAATTTGCCGATTTTTCACTTGAACCGATGGGCCATGGCTTTATCAAATTAGGCGATGGCGACCCGGCACCCGAAGACTGTGCTCTGGCCGAGAAGACCTGGGCTAAATGTGCCGAGAAGATTTTGAGTGACGAGTATGATCTGGTAGTTTGTGACGAGGTTAATTACGCTTTGAGCTACGGCCTTCTGCCGGTGACAATGGTGCTTAAGACGCTATCCCGGAAACCGCAGCGCCTGCATGTTATCCTGACCGGTCGTAACGCACCGGAAGAACTTATCGAGATGGCCGATCTGGTAACTGAGATGCGTGAGATCAAACATCCTTATCAAAAAGGGATTAAGGCTCAGCGCGGGATTGAATTCTGATGGCGACCATTGCCGGTTTCCTAGGCTATATTAATTATCGAAATCCGTTTCTCGGTAAATCTCTTGATTATCTGGTCGGCGCTGGTCGCAACCGTAATAATAT
>JAOZQE010000124.1 GCA_029932385.1 bacterium
GTTTTATCCATTTTGTCACTGGTTACATTACCAACCATCGTTCGTTTATTTCTCTGGCCGCTATTCTGCATGGCTCAAATCCTATCCTTATGCTTGCTTCTTCAATTTAGCGTCTATGACAACTCTTGCTGCTACGATTTAATTTGTCTCAGCCAGCTGCCTTGACAGCACTGATACGTGTTAACACCCGCGCCCGGTCTTTTTTCACTCGATTAAGTTTCGCTGTATCTTGAAGCTGACTGATACTCTTCTGCAGGCGCAGATTAAAAAGCTCCTGTGAGAGTTCTACAACCTTCGCCTGTAGGTCATCGGCACTTATCTCGTTTACTTCACTCATATTCATTACGAAACCTCCCGGCTGACAGCTTTAGTCTTGATCGGCAATTTATGTGCAGCCAGACGTAAAGCCTCAAGAGCAACCTCTTTGGAAACACCCTCCATTTCATAGAGAATACGCCCAGGCCTGACAACGGCAACCCACTCTTCCGGAGAACCTTTACCCTTACCCATCCGAACTTCGGCCGGTTTTTTGGTCATCGGCTTATCCGGAAAGATCCTGATCCAGACTTTACCGCCACGTTTGATGTAACGGTTAATCGCGATACGAGCTGCCTCAATCTGACGATTAGTTAAATGCCCCGCTTCCTGAGCCTTAAGCCCATAGTCACCGAAGGCAAGATCTGAACCCCGCAACGCCAAACCGCGATTCCGGCCTTTCTGCTGCTTCCTATATTTAACCTTTTTTGGCATTAACATGGCAATACCCCTGGTCCTTCATATTTTGTAGTAAGGTCGACTATAAAACCGACCTGAAATCTGTTCTTAACTTCTCAAATTTTCCGGAAGACGGTTTTTACAATGACCTGGCAGCCATGAGCTGTTCCTGCTTGCCAGCCACAATCTCACCCTTGAAAACCCAGACCTTAACCCCGATAATACCGTAGGTTGTGTTGGCTTCAGCAACCCCATAATCGATATCGGCCCGCAGCGTATGCAGCGGCACACGACCATCACGATACCATTCGGAACGGGCAATCTCAGCTCCGCCCAGACGACCGCCGACACCAACTTTGATTCCCTGAACTCCGAGTTTCATCGCCATACCGACACTGCGTTTAATCGCTCGTCGGAAAGCCACCCGTCGTTCCAGTTGCAATGCAACATTTTCAGCAATCAACTGAGCATCGGTTTCCGGACGTTTAACCTCATTTATATTAATAAAGATTTCACCCTTAACCAAACGGTTAAGATCCTTCTTTAAGGCTTCAATCTCCGAACCCTTTTTACCAATGATAATCCCGGGCCGGGCGGCAAAGATATTTACGCGAATACGTTTAGCTGCCCGTTCAATCTCAATCTTCGATATACCGGCATGATACATCTTTTTCTTGAGATACTTTTTTAAGCGCAGATCTTCATGCAAAAACTGCTTATACTCTTTATCTGCATACCAGCAGGAATTCCAAGTTTTGACAATTCCCAAACGCAAGCCAATCGGATTAACTTTCTGTCCCAAGACTCATCTCCTGCACATTTTCAGTGCGTAAACTATTAACTTAAAAGTACGGTTCATCATGAACAAATTGATCTTTAATTAACGCTCGTCATCCAAAATTACAGTAATATGGCTGGATCTCTTATTAATTCTGGTTGCCCGACCCATTGCCCGAGGCTGAAAACGCCGCATGGTCGGACCCTCATCAACAAAAACACTACGGATGTATAGAGCATCAACATCCATATCGCCCCGCTGATCAGCATTAGCCACCGCTGACTCAACCAGTTTCTTAATTACTGGTGCACACTTTTTCGGGGTTAACTGCAAAGTGTTGATGGCCTTTTCGACATCCATCCCATTAATCATATCCGTAACCAGACGTGCTTTTCTTGGTGCCATCCGGTAATGTCTCAGTTTGGCCTGAACTTCCATGCCGAAACTCCTTATCTGTTAGCTTTTATCAATTACGAACTTTACTTTTTTTATCGGAAACATGTCCGTAGTAAGTTCTGGTAGGAGAAAATTCACCTAACTTATGGCCAACCATCTCTTCAGTAATGAAAATCGGGATAAATTTTTTGCCGTTGTGGACTGCCATGGTATAGCCGACCATTTCCGGAAAAATAGTAGAACGTCGCGACCAGGTCTTGATCGTTTTGTTGTTACTGTCTACAAGTTTGTCAACCTTGTCAAGCAGGTGCTGGTCGACAAAAGGTCCTTTTTTAATTGAACGCGCCACTGTGCGGCCTCCTGTTTCAACGTCTGTCCGTCTTAGTCTCAGACTTTTTTATAAACTACTCTGCTATCTTAGCTGTAAAACCAAGTTTAACTACTTCTTACGCCTTTTAACAATATCTTTTTCAGTAGACTTGTTTTTACGAGTTTTGTGACCTTTGGTTGGAACCCCCCAAGGTGTAACCGGGTGACGGCCACCGGAAGATTTACCTTCTCCACCACCGTGCGGATGGTCGACCGGGTTCATCGCTACACCACGAACCTTCGGTCTCAAACCCAGCCAACGATTACGGCCGGCCTTACCAATTGAGATGTTGTCATGTTCATTATTACTGATCTGACCTAAAGTCGCACGACAGCGCTCATGAATATAACGAACCTCGCCTGAGGGCATTTTAATCTGTACCAGATTACCATCCTTAGCCATAAGCTGAGCATAAGTACCAGCACTTCTAACCAGTTGCGCCCCTTTGCCGATTTTCATTTCAACATTATGGATAATACTACCGAGCGGCATATTTTTAAGCGGGAGACAGTTGCCCGGTTTAATATCAACATTATCTCCAGATTCAAGTATATCGCCTACTTTTATCTCGAGCGGAGCCAGAATATAACGCTTCTCCCCATCTGCGTACTGGAGTAACGCAATCCGGGCGGTGCGGTTCGGATCATACTCCACCGTCATAACCTGGGCACTCATGTCGAATTTATCGCGTTTAAAATCGATAATTCTATATTTTCTCCGACTTCCACCACCCCGATGACGCACAGTAATGCTACCGGTATTGTTACGCCCTGCCTTCTTATTCAGAGGGGCCAGAAGGCTTTTCTCAGGACTATCTGTGGTGATCTCATCAAATGAAGATGAGGTCTGAAATCGACGACCGGGAGATGTCGGATTATATTTTTTCAATACCATTTTATAACCTCTCAGAGAAGCTCTCCGTCTAAAGGAGCAGCCAATCTCTATCTATACGCCTTCAAATATTTCAATCTTCTGATCAGGTTGCAATGTCACGATCGCTTTTTTCCCATCCGGGCGTTTACCCAGAACTTTACCCACCCGCTTCTTCTTGCCTTTGGTTCGAATTGTCTGCACATCTTCGACCTTGACCTTGAAAAGACTCTCAACAGCTTTGCGAATCTCAACCTTATTACTTGCACGATCGACTGCAAACGTACACTGGCGGCTCATCTGATAAGCCAGCATCGTCTTTTCAGTCATGATCGGATAGCGGATAATATCGTAGTATGTACTCGGTATCATTTCTGTAAGACTCCCTCAATCTTCTTCAGAGATTCATCTGAAAGAATCAGATAATCATATTTGAGTAGATCGTAGACATTTACTCCAATCTGATTAACCGCCAAAGCTCCATTCAGATTTCGCGCTGAAAGTGCAAGTTCACGATTATCTTCAGCTACCAGCATGGCACTCTTGATCCCGAAGGCAGTGAACAACTCGGCTACTTTTTTGGTCTTTACACCATCTAAAGCCAAATCCTGCAAAACAAAGATTTTCCCTTCCTGGAACTTCTGTGTAAGAACTGAAATCAACGCCTGACGGCGCACCTGTTTCGGCAGGCTGTAACCGTAATCACGCGGCTGCGGCCCGAATATGACACCACCACCCCGCCAGATTGGAGAACGGCTCGTACCCGCTCGGGCTCGACCGGTACCTTTCTGTTTCCAAGGCTTGGCACCGCCGCCTTTAACCTTAGCCCGGTTCTTCACCGCCGCAGATCCCTGACGACGTTTAGCCAGCTGCCAGACAACCACGTCACGCACCAGGTGCTCTTTTATTTCAGCGTTGAAGACCGCATCAGCAACCTCGGTTTCAGCGACTTTCTCTTTTTGCAAATTATAGATATCAACATTAGCCATATCATTTACTCCGATTATTTCCAAACTGTTGGAAATATCGCTAAACTTAGCTTACCTTCTTAATCGTCACCAGACAATTTTTGGATCCCGGCACACCGCCTTTTACCATTACCAGGCCCTGTTCCAACTGCACCTGAACCACGGTCAGATTTTTTACTGTCACCTTCCGGTCACCCATATGTCCAGGCATTTTCTTACCTTTAATAATCCGACCAGGATATGCAGAGGTACCGACAGAACCACCGGATCTATGGTTTTTATGAGCCCCGTGCGAAGCCGGCTGACCCTTAAAACCATAACGTTTCATGACTCCGGCAAAACCCTTACCCTTGCTGGTGGCTGTAACCGCAACCAGATTGCCGGCGGCGAACATATCAGCAGTCAGGACATCTCCCGGCTTATAGGAACCCTCATCATCCACCTTGACTTCGGCAAAATGATAAAAGACACCTTTGCCCGCAGACAAGCAGTGCCCGGTCTGAGCCTTATTCGCCCGGGCCATATTCTTCTCGCCAAGACCTAACTGGACGGCATTATATCCATCTTTCTGCGCCGACTTAACCTGCACGACAGTGCATGGACCAACCGCCAGAACGGTTACCGGTACCAGCTCACCCAGCTCGTTATAGAGCTGTGTCATGCCAACTTTTTTAGCTAATAATTCCTGTATTTCAGCCATTATTAAACCTTATTACCAACCTTATTTTAGACACTCTTTAGATAAGGATTTCAATGAATTATGTTAAAAACCCAATTGCAGTCTTTAAGCAAAAATTCCCCTAGAGTTTAATTTCAACATCCACGCCAGCCGAAAGATCAAGCTTCATCAGAGCATCAACTGTCTGCTGAGTCGGCTCGAGGATATCGATCAAACGGTTATGGGTACGCATCTCGAATTGCTCACGCGATTTCTTATTGACATGCGGTGAACGCAGTACGCAATACTTGTTAATAGAGGTCGGCAAGACTATCGGGCCGGCAATAACCGAACCGGTACGTTTGGCCGTATTAACAATCTCACCCACCGACTGATCCAGCACCTTATGATCATAACCTTTTAGTCGGATCCTGATTTTTGGACTTGCTACACTCATTTTTTACTTCCTCAAGGGTTCTTAACAATCAATCCGAAAGTTCAACTTGCGAAAACCCAGCATCTAATTGAGGCTGGAGATTCCTTCACTTCCGATAAAAGTTACTCAATAACTTCGCTGACAACTCCGGCGCCAACGGTACGGCCGCCTTCACGAATCGCGAAGCGAAGCTCTTTCTCCATCGCGATCGGAGTGATCAACTCACCAACTACCGTGATATTATCACCCGGCATTACCATCTCAACCCCTTCCGGAAGCTCAACCGTACCCGTAACATCGGTAGTCCGGAAATAGAACTGCGGCCGGTAACCTTTGAAGAACGGAG
>JAOZQE010000125.1:0-2020 GCA_029932385.1 bacterium
GCATATCAGGTTCTGGCGCGGAAATGGCGGCCGCAGCTCTTTAGTGAGCTTAAAGGGTTGGAGCATATTACCCGGACCTTAAAGAATGCGATTCGACTTAACCGTATCGGCCACGCTTTTCTCTTTACCGGCTCGCGCGGGGTTGGCAAAACTTCGGCGGCGCGGATTTTTGCGAAGGCTTTGAACTGCAAGTCGGGGTCGGCGGAAGAGCCTTGTAACAGTTGTGAAAACTGTGTTGCGATTACGGCCGGCAATGCCGCTGATGTGATTGAAATTGACGGTGCTTCAAATCGCGGGATTGACGAGATTCGTCTCTTGCGCGAAAATGTTACCTATCTACCGCAAAATTCTCCCTATAAAATATATATAATTGACGAAGTCCATATGTTGACAACGGAGGCTTTTAATGCCCTGTTGAAAACTCTGGAAGAGCCGCCGGCGCATGTTAAATTCATCATGGCAACGACCGATGTGCACAAGATGCCGATGACTATTCTTTCCCGGTGTCAACGTTTTGACTTCGGCCGTTTGACCGAGGCGGTGATTGCGGCAACCCTGGTTGAGATCGGGGAACGGGAAAAACTTGAATTCGATTCCGGTGCTACCGAACTGCTGGCTCGTGAAGCCCGCGGCAGCATGCGTGACGCTTTGAGTCTGCTGGATCAGGTACGTTCATACGCCGGCGAGACAATTTCGGTTGCTGATATGCGTCAGGCGCTGGGGTTGATCGAATCCCGGCACTGTTTTTCTCTGCTGGAAAATATAGTTTGCGGTGAACTTGGTGCCGCCGTGAGTCAGATTAATGATCTGGAGCAGGCCGGAGTTGATCTCAAACGTTTCAGTGAAGAGTTTCTTTTTTATTTAAGAGATGCACTTTTTCTCAAACTTTCCAGCAAGCTGAAAAATATACTTGGTATCAGCAGTGACGAAATTGAGCTGTTGGTGCCGTTGGTATCTGATTGTAATTTGCCGTACTGGCAGCAGCTTTTTGCTCTCTGGCAGCAACATCATACGCAGATAAAAACTTCGCAAACCCCGCGTCTGGCTTTGGAGATGGCTTTGATAGAGTTGGGGATGGCCCGTGATCTTAAACCGGTCGATGAGCTTATGGTGCGCATTGATAAATATCTGACTTCAGGGCAATCTCTGGATGCCGGTCCGGAGAGCTTCCTTAAAACCTCTGAAAGAGATAAAAAAAAAGAGCTGATTCCTACCGGTTCAGCGGTGAAACCCGAAGTTAGCAGGCCGAGAGCACCTTCTGTGGCCCCGGCATCACCGAGAGTGGATGTCCCATCGCAAAACAGCGCTTCGCAGATACGGGAGCAGATGCCGCCGGAGCCGCCGCCTCCAGATGAATTTATTGCCGCCCGCTCAGTTTGCGAAGATCCGCTACCTCATCTGGAAGATTCGGATCCAGTTTCATCTCCGGTTAAATCATCTATGGCAGAGCCTGAAATTGTCCTGAACAAGACTGTGGCAGTAACGGCTGTCCCGGAGAAGAGCGCAGAAAAGAGTCCTGTTACACCGGGCCGGGATGAAGTCGGAAATGAGGATGTCGCGCCGCCGAGGCCAATATCTGCAATGGAAAAGAGTTCGGCAGTGGCGGTTAATGCAACGGACTGGACAACTTTTGTGGGCCGACTAAATGGCCGGGATGCTCGTCTGGGCTCAATGCTGCAGCGTTCACAGCCGGAGCTGACACCGGCCGGGACTCTGCGGCTGGCGGTTGTGCCCCATGCTTTGATTGTTTTAAATAATGAGCAGGTAAAAACCGATATCCTGGCCCTCTGGACCAGATTTCAGGGAACCGAGAGTGCATCAACTGTTGAGTTGTTATCTTTAGCAGCCGCACCCGGCGTCCCGTCGCCTACCGGTACCGAGTCTTTGCCTGTCACCGGGAGTACGGTTCAACGGCGTTTACTGCCGAGCAAAGAGGAAATTTTTAACGATCCTTCCGTTCGTTTTATAAGTGAGCGTTTCGGGGGGCGGATTACTGACATAAAAGCAGGCTGAATTATTA
>JAOZQE010000125.1:2120-5534 GCA_029932385.1 bacterium
ATAAGTGAGCGTTTCGGGGGGCGGATTACTGACATAAAAGCAGGCTGAATTATTAATAGATAACTGAAAAAGTTTAAGGAGACGATTATGGCTAAAGGTATGGGAAATTTAATGAAGCAGGCCCAGCAGATGCAGGCTAAAATGGCAAAAATGCAGGAAGAGGTCGGTAAGCGGACGGTTGAGGCCGCAGCCGGCGGCGGGATGGTGAAAGTGGTTGTTAACGGTCGCCAGGAGGTATTGTCGATTGATATTGAGCCTGATGTAGTTGACCCTGATGATATCGAAATGTTGCAGGATCTGGTGCTGGCGGCGGTGAATCAGGCTTTGCGCGAGTCGCAGGCGATGATGACCGATGAGATGAGTAAATTAACCGGTGGCTTAAAAATCCCCGGAATGTAGTAAAATCTTTAATTTTTTTCAGTGTTGTCCGGTTAGAAATGTGCTACCCGGGGTTAAAAGGCAATTTCCCTTCACTTCTTACGTTCAATTTCTGTTTTTCCAGCGCTCACTACGCTGAAATTGCTGAACTCGCGCTGTCGCGCTCAGACAGCAGCAATTTCGGCCGCTTTGTTCGCTGGGAAAAACGACGAAATTTCACGAGACGTTACGTAAAACAGCCTTTTACCCCTGGAATTATCGGTTGTAAGAGTTAAGCTGGCCAACACTGTAATTTTTTAAGATAATTCCATAAATTAACAAGTTGAGTCAATAATGAATTCTGCAGAGATTTTCACATTAGGCGATAAATATATTGCGCCCACCTACAACCGTTTTCCTCTGGCTCTGGTTAAAGGAGAAGGGGTTAAGGTTTGGGATGCGGACGGGCAAGAGTATCTTGATTGTCTGGCCGGGATTGCGGTTTGTAATCTGGGGCATTGTCACCCTCGGGTGAGTGCCGCGATCAGTGAACAGGCGAGCCGGTTAATGCATGTTTCTAACCTCTATCACATTGAGCCGCAGGCCCGATTAGCTGAATTGCTCTGTGAAATGTCCTTTGCTGATAAGGTTTTTTTCTGTAACTCCGGGGCCGAGGCGAATGAGGCGGCGATTAAGCTGGCTCGGCGTTACGGCGATGCGGTTTTAGGTAAAGGGCGGACCCGCATCATTACGATGCAGCACTCTTTTCACGGCCGGACGATGGCGACCCTCACGGCTACCGGCCAGGAGAAGGTTAAAACCGGTTATCAGCCGCTGCTTGAAGGTTTCGATTATGTTCCTTTCGATGATATCGAGGCTGTAACTCAGGCCATTACTGAAAAAACCTGCGCCGTATTGGTTGAACCGGTTCAGGGCGAAGGCGGCGTTATTCTGCCGGCTCCTGACTATCTTGATCGTTTGCGCCGCCTCTGTGATGAGCGCGAGATACTACTTATTTTAGATGAGGTGCAGACCGGAATTGGCCGGACAGGAAAATTCTTCGCTTACCAGCATAGCCACATAACTCCCGATATTTTAACCTCCGCCAAAGCGTTGGGGAATGGTTTCCCGATCGGAGCGATGTTGGCAAGCAATCGGGTTATACGTCATTTCGGGTTTGGCAGTCACGCTACAACCTTTGGCGGCAATCCTCTAGCTACCGCTGCTGCTTTGGCAACCCTGGAAACTTTACGGGATGAAAAAATTGTCGAACAGGTAACTGAAAAAGGTGCCATTGTTATTGCCGGATTAGAAAAACTTAAAGCCGAATTTCCGGAGTTGACCGGGAATATTCGCGGACAGGGCCTGATGATCGGGATGGATCTTGCAATTCCGGTTGGAGATATTGTTAAAGCCTGTCTTGAGCGGTATCTGCTGGTGGGGTCTGCGGGAAATAATACTTTGCGCCTGACACCGCCTCTGGTGATTGGCAAGGTTGAGATCGAAACTATGTTGAAGATTTTATCTGAGGTATTCAGCGATGCCCGAAAAAAGTAAGATGAAAGATTTTCTTGATCTTACCCAGTGGTCACGAAGTGAGCTTGATGAGGTGCTGGCGCTGGCGGCGGATCTTAAAGCCAACCCGGCAAAATTCTCGCAGAGCCTGGCCGGTAAAAGTCTGGCGATGATTTTTAAGAAATCATCCACTAGAACCCGGGTTTCATTTGAGGTCGGGATGTTTCAGCTTGGGGGGCAGGCGATTTTCATGAGCTCAACCCACACCCAGGTTGGCCGGGGAGAACCTTTAGAGGATACCGCCCGGGTTTTATCACGTTATGTTGACGGGATTATGATTCGTACCTACGAACATGTTGAAGTTGAGACTCTGGCTCAATATGCGACGGTTCCGGTGATTAACGGATTGACCGATTTTCTCCATCCCTGTCAGGTCTTGACCGATATTTTTACGATTAAAGAGCGTTTGGGGGATAAATTTTCCGACCTTAAAGTTGCCTATATCGGTGACGGTAACAATATGGCCAACTCCTGGATCAATGCCGCACAACAATTTGGTTTTGATTTGCGCATTGCCGCACCTGCGGGGTATGAACCGGATTCCGGTTTGCTTAAAAAGGTTGCAAGTGACGGCCGGGTAACGGTAGTCAGTGAGCCGGCGGTTGCGGCCCGGGGCGCAGATGTTCTGAATACCGATGTCTGGGCGAGCATGGGTCAGGAAGAAGAAGCTGTGGCCCGGCGCCAGGTTTTTGCCGGTTTTCAGATTAACGAAGAACTTTTGCGGCTTGCCGCTCCTGGGGCGCTGGTTTTGCACTGTCTTCCGGCCCATCGTGGTGAAGAGATTACGGCGGAGACTTTTGAACGTTTTCAGGAGCTGATCTTTACTCAAGCCGAAAATCGCCTGCATGTGCAGAAAGCCCTGTTAGTAACGCTACTGGGGGATTAAATTTTTCAATTTACCCTTATATTAAAATGAGGTGACATTATGAGCGATGTGAAAAAAATTGTCTTAGCCTATTCCGGAGGGCTTGATACTTCGGTTATTTTGACCTGGTTAAAAGAAGAGTATAATTGCGAGGTTATCGCTTTTGCCGCAGATGTCGGCCAGGGTAAGGAGCTGGACGGAATTGAGGAGAAAGCCTTAAAAACCGGAGCCTCAAAGATGTATGTTGATGATCTCAGAGAAGAGTTTGTCCGCGACTTCGTCTTCCCCATTTTTCGCGCCAATGCGATTTATGAAGGGGTTTATCTGCTCGGAACCTCGATTGCCCGGCCGCTGATTGCCAAACGGCAGATCGAAATTGCCCGACTCGAAGGAGCCGATGCCGTGGCCCACGGGGCGACCGGCAAGGGCAATGATCAGATTCGTTTTGAGCTCACATTTTACGGTCTTGAGCCTTCAATTAAGGTGATTGCTCCCTGGCGCAGCAAGTGGGATCTTAATTCGCGGGAGAAGATGATCGATTACGCAAAAAAACATAATATCCCAATTCCGGTCTCAAAAGAGAAACCCTACAGTTCCGACCGTAACCTGCTTCATAT
>JAOZQE010000039.1:0-12376 GCA_029932385.1 bacterium
TTAATTTTTCCCTGGCTTTCCCGGAATCGATCACTTCTTCAGATCTCTGGATACCCTCTGCAAGGTTTTCTTCCCGACCCGCCGCCATGAAACCCGCTGCTGCAGATTGGTTCAATCAGACAGGATTTCGAGGAGTTGGTTTCCGGCGATTGTCAGGGCTTTGTTATTATTGATAATAATGATTCCGCTAGCTTTCGTTTCCAGAAGTTGAAAGTTGTTCGCCTCAGCCATTCTGGCAGAGATATCCATCTCTGATTCGCGCTTTCGTAGGTGCAGGCGCTGCTCCAAGGTCTGGTTTTCGGCCTTAATCAAAATGCCGATTAGGTCGGGATAGGATGCTTTGGCTTTAAGGTAATGATCTCGCGAACCGTTGATGATGACTCTCTTGCCATCCGCAAGAGATTGCTCAATCTCCTTTCCGATTCCGTAACGTATCCCATATCGTTGCCAGTGCAGAACCAGTTCCCTGGCATCAATGAGTTGCATGAATCTTTCAGGATCAACGCTGATATCATCTTTTCCTGATTCTAACCGGGTTACATAACGTCTTGTGAAATGGTATGATTCAAGGTCACTTAAGTTCTCCTTAAGATATTGAATCAGGCTGTCTTTTCCGGCTCCGGAAGCCCCCATCAAATAGTAGATTCGGCCATTTTTTAGCATTATTTAAGTAAATCCTTTTTTCTTCAGTTATGAGTGGAAATACACTATTAATAGGGTCGTAATTTATTGTCAATAAAATCTATCGGAAATAATTTATTAGCATTGCAAAACTTAAAGAAAAAGGTTAAATTAATTGCAATGTTTATATCGCTATGATTTGTCATTTTGGCAATTTCTTGACTTCAGACATTTGCAACTTAGGTACTGAAAATATTTTTAATTCATTCATCATCGGTTATGAACCGTTGCCGGAGAACCTTTATGACTTCACCACACACCTTCGATTTCCCCCCTTACCGGCCGCCATCTGAGGCTCAGAGCATGCTCCTCCGGGTAACCCACGGTTGTCCCTGGAACAAGTGTGCTTTTTGTTCTATGTATAAGAAGTATCCTTTCGCCCGAAAACCGATGGCTGAGATTAAAGCGGATATAGATCTGATGCCCACAGTTTACGGTAGCGGTGCTAACCATGTCTTTCTCGGTGATTCCAACTCCCTGCTGCTTTCAGCGGATGATCTGGTTGAGATCTTAACGCATCTCTATTCTGTGTTTCCCAATCTCAAGCGGGTGACCTCTTATGCCCGGGCTAAAACCGTTTTGAAAAAATCAGCTGCTGACTTGAAACGGATCTGCGAGGCTGGTCTGACCCGGCTTCATATCGGGCTGGAAAGTGGTTCTGATAAGGTATTGCAGCTGATTCACAAAGGGCCGACGGCTGATGAAATAATTGAAGGTTCATTGAAATCTAAGGCTGCCGGTTTCCAATGTTCGATTTACGTTCTCCTTGGAATCGGCGGGATGGAGTATACTATGGATCATCGCCAGGGGACAATCCGGGTCTTGAATGCGATTGATCCTCATTTTATCCGGGTTCGGACTTTGACGCCAATCCCTAAGTCAGATATTGCCCGGTGGATCGCCGAAGGAAGTTTTACTCAGGTTTCACCTCTAGTCAGTATTGAGGAGGAGCGTGATATTGTCGCCGGACTAAATGTCAATTCGCGTTTTCTCAATGATCATGCCTCAAATATTGTGCCCCTTGATGCGCAGCTACCGGCGGATAAGGAGCAGATGCTTGTCGCTCTGGATCGCGGAATCGAATATTGTAAAAAGAACGAAGTTGGTTATGCCGATTATCGTTATTTGTAGGTTAAGCTTAAATTTTTAAGCTGTTTGCGGGAGAAAATATATGCGAGCTGACGGACGTCAATTTGATCAGATACGTGAGTTAAAAATTATTCCCGGCTTTCTCGATCATCCGGCCGGTTCGGTGCTGATATCTTTTGGTCTGACTAAGGTTCTCTGTACGGCCAGCATCGAGGATGGTGTGCCGAGATTCCGGCGCGATTCGGGCGGCGGCTGGCTGACGGCTGAATATTCAATGCTGCCGGCGAGTACCCATGAGCGTTCCGGTAGGGAGGTCAATCGTGGTCGTCAGGGTGGTCGAACCTTGGAAATTCAGCGGCTGATCGGGCGCAGTTTGCGCGCGGTGGTCAATCTTGATTGCCTGGGCGAAAGAACGATTATTCTTGATTGTGATGTCCTGCAGGCCGATGGTGGTACCAGAACCGCATCAGTTTGCGGGGCTTTTGTTGCCTTGGGGCTGGCTCTGCTGCAATTAAAACCGGTAATGGGTGATAACTGGAAGCCACTGCGCAGCCGTCTGGCCGCAATCAGCGTGGGTGTGGTTAAAGGTGAAATTCAACTTGATCTGAACTATCTCGAAGATTCGAATGCTGATGTCGATATGAATGTAGTTATGACCGCCGGCGGTGAGCTGGTCGAAATTCAGGGTACGGCTGAGGCGCATCCCTTTAGTCGGAAACAAATGTCGGGCTTACTTGATGTCGCGGAAAAAGGGGTGAGTGATATTTTAGCTTACTCAGAAAAAGATATATTCCAGGGTCGTCTTGACAGTTTGATAGCATAGAATGCCAGGCGGCAGACAGGTTTGCTGGATTTTTGCCGGTTAATTTCTATCTGTTGCAGTTTTCCTGATTTCTGCAGACATGAAAAAGCCTTCTCATTGGGGGATAATTCCCAATGAGAAGGCTTAATAATTTAACTGAAGCCTGAATTTTTTCAGCGGTTCTGAAGAATTGGTGGAGGATAAGGGATTCGAACCCTCGGCCTCAGCGTTGCGAACGCTGCGCTCTCCCAACTGAGCTAATCCCCCTTTAGTCGGATAATCTTCTGATATGTTCAATTTGTGTACTAAAAAAGGGCTAAGGTGTCAAATAAAACCTTGTCTTTCACTTTGAGTTCTCATCTTCCAGGGAAAACTGTCCGCTTGGTTTCTTAACGGCTGGGGTAATATCCGGTTTCCCAAGGAGATAGAGATATTACCAGAGATTACGTTTGGTGTTCGCCTAAGACCCTGGTAATCGCTTTTTTGAGTTCATCGAGGTTACTGGATTTAACGATGTAGGCATCCGAGGCCCAGGTCGAAAAGTCCTGTTTATAGTCGCTGTAAGCGGAACAGATGATAACCGGGATGTTCTTGTCAATTTCCTTGATTTTTATCAGGGCGTCAACTCCGGAGATCCCGGGCATTTTGATGTCCATGATTACGAGATCAGGTTTCAGCTCAGAAACCAGATCCAGAGCCTCTTCGCCGGAAGCTGCCGCCGCGATCCGGTAGCCTTCATCTTCAAGCTCTTCCTTGTAGAGCCAGCGGATATTTTCCTCATCATCGACTACCAAAATTGTATACTGTCGAGTTTCCATCTTCTTACCTCTCTTGCTGATACGGACTAACCGTACGCTCATGATTTTCACGATGGTTGAACGGGAGAGAGATTACAACTTTAATCCCCCTGCCGACCTGGTTGTGGATTCTGATTTCACCTTTGTGGTTCAGGATTATCCGGTGACAGATGGGCAGCCCTAAACCGGTGCCGTCGTGCTTGGTGGTGAAAAAGGGGTTGAAAATATCGTGGATTGTCTCTTCCTGAATGCCGCCGCCGGTATCCTCGAGTTCAATTAAAACCCGATCTTGCTGTTTGTCAAGGTTGCAGTACGGAGTCGAACGGATGATGATCCGGTGTTCTTCAGAACCATCGTTCCTGCCGGTGATGGCCTGGATACTGTTGTTCATAAGATTGATCAAGACCTGCTTGATCTGATTGCCGTCACATTCAACCGGGGGCATATCCGGAGTTAACTGGAGCTTTAATTCAATGTTAAGTTTTTTCAGTTCTCGCGTAAAGAGGGCCGTGATGTTTGAAATCAGTTGGTTGATATCATTGGGGGCGAATACTTTCTTGTCCGCCCGGGAAAAGGAGAGCACATTATTCACGATCTCCTCAAGCCGTTCGATTTCTTTTGTAATAATCAGGCTGTAACCCTTCTCCCGACTCTCTTCCGGAATCTGTTTATGTAAACGGCGCGCAAATCCGCCGATAGAGACCAGCGGGTTTTTTATCTCATGGGCGATGCTGGTGGCCATTTCACCCAGAGCCATCAACTTTTCACTCTGAGTCAACCGGCTCTGGGCATTATTTAAGGTAGCCAGAGAATTCTGCAGTCGTTGATAGAGTTCGGTGTTGTCGAGAGCTAGAGTTGCGGCATCCGTGAAGAGCGTAATGTAGGAGATATCCGGTTCCTTGATGCGGTCGGCATTTGCCAGAATCAGACCCTTTAAGTGTTCTTTGCCGTGGATCGGGATAATGAGAATATTGCGGCCGGGAATTATGTCGGCAAGTTTTGAGTTTAGAGCCGAAACAAACCGGGTTGGAATAATCGTTGGTTTCTTTTCACTCAATGCTTGTCTGAAGCGGCCTGGTGCGGTCTCAAAATTGGCAAATTTAAGGGTGTTCATAGTTTCTGTGGTATGCGTATCAAGGTCAGCGCTGGCTTGTAGCAGGTGGCGGGTCAGAACCTTCAAAGGAGTGGCATCATCCGTGATTTTAGGGGAGTTGTGATCGGTGGACAGGCTTCCCGGGTCGCTGGCGTAGAAGAGAGTGTGCCAGAATTTACCCTCTTCCTGATATTCTATATAGATGGCCGGGGAGCAGGAAAATCCTTCAGTGCTGACTAGAGCACCAAGGGTAAGCCGGTTTATCTCCTCGGGCGTGTCGGCGGCTAAAAGAGCATTTTTCATGCGGTGGGAGATTGTTAGCTGCCGGGTTCGTAAAAGCGAGGCCTGATTGGCTGAATTGAGTTGATTCTGGGTTCGGGTTCGCTCCACAGTTGCCGCCAAATGAACCGCGAGAATCTCCAGGAGTTCAAGCTCCGGTTTTTCCAGCGGCAACAGATACTGGGCCTTGGGATCCTGGTCGAGGAAAAATTCCAGGGTTCCGAGCCTGACCCCGCGGCTGATCAGCGGCAGAGTGATATGGGCGCTGAACCGGGTAAAAAAGTTTTGATAGGATGAAGTCGATGGACTGTTAATATCGACTACCGTGGGCTGGGAAGTAAATTTGGCCCGGCTGATCTGGGCCCGGCTTGTATCCAATCCTATCGCCCGCAGGGTTTTATCCTTGAATCCCTGGTCAAGTATCTGCAACGGCATATTTTCAGTTGCATAGATGGTAAGAGCTGAAGCGGAGTGGACGAAGAAGGTCAGTGACGAGTCCGGCAGTTGTGAAAAGATGCTCTGCAAATCTTCGCTGACATTGAGACGGGCTCCGATCCGGTGGAGAAATTTTAATCGGCGAACCTTTTTTTGTGATCGCTTTCTTAAAATGTCCTCCCGCAGGCTACTGGCAATCTGGCGGCAGATTACCAGCATAAACTGCAAATCTTCATCATCGATGGTGAAATGTTCATGGTGAAGCAGAACCATAGTTCCATAGGCCTGGGTCTCATCGATCAGCGGTAGACTCCAGCCGTAGGGTCGGGCTTTTCTGAAAAGATCATCGGGGTTTATGAAGTCTGGAGTAAGCGGATTAGCTGTTCGGGTCGAGAGCGGGGTGCAGAGCGGATCTGACGGGTTGGGTGGAGCGTAACTGTATGGTGGTGCCGGGAGTTGCAGACTGCCGCCGGAGTCGGCCGCTAAACGCAGGGTCAGCCGGCGGTCGCGATGCTGCAGAAGATAGAAAGCGATTGTCGGCGCGAGCCCTTTGAGGCAGAGAAAGTGAGCTGTCTGCATGAGGCGATCGTTGATCTGGATCGCTGAGCTGCTGATCTCGATAACCTTGGTTAAGGTTTCGTATCGTTGTTGATAGTCCATTTTCCCGATTATTTAACCTGCTTTTTTCAAAATTATTTCATACAGTTCTCTATATTCAACAGCACTTTTTGCCCAGGAGAAGTCACAGCGCATACCGTTCGCCCGCAATCTGTGCCAGAGTCGGGGTCGCCGGAAGATAGCCAATGCCCCAGCAATAGTTTTTTCTAGATCTGCGGTTGTATAATTGTGAAATTTAAACCCGTTACCGATACATTTTTGCGCATCGAAGTCATCTATACTGTCATCCAGTCCACCGGTGGCTCTAACCAGAGGCACGGTGCCGTAACGCAGGCTGTACATCTGGTTTAAGCCGCAGGGCTCATAACGTGACGGCATCAGAAAGATATCAGATCCGGCTTCCACCAGATGAGCGAGGCGGTTATTATGAGCACAGATAAAAGCGATTTTCTCCGGAAATTTACGGGCAAGTTCTTCCAGCTTTATTTCAATTTCATGATCGCCGGTACCGAGAAAAATAAATTTGGCAGCCAACGCATCCGCTTTTTCCAGGAGCGGTAGAATCAGATCGAAACCCTTTTGTTCCACCAGGCGGGAGACCATGCCGATCAACGGTTGGGATTCCGGACAGGTCAGGTTGAAAGCTTGGGCCAGTTTTTTCTTGCACGCTTTTTTCCCGGCCATACGACCGATTCTGAAATGGTTGTCAATCAAGGGATCACAGCTCGGATCCCATTCACTGTAGTCAACGCCGTTCAAGATGCCGTAAAGGTCATGTCGGCGTTCCTCAAGAACTGTTTCCAGACCACAGCCGAATTTCGGAGTCAGAATCTCACGGCTGTAGGCCCGGCTGACGGTGTTTACTTTGTCCGCGTAAACCAGCCCGCCCTTTAAAAGATTCAGCTGATCATGAAACTCAAGCCGTTCAAAGGTGAATTCCTCCCACCCCAGTCCGGTAAGCGGCAGCAGCGTTTTGTCCTGGAGGCCCTGATAGCCGAGATTATGAATGGTGAAAAGTGAACCGCCATGGTAACCGGGGCGATCTTTATAGAGGGTCTTCAGGTAAACCGGAATCAGCGCGGTCTGCCAGTCATGGGCATGGTAGATATCAACATCAAGGTTGAGGATATGAACCGCAGCCAAAATTGCCCGGCAGAAAAATATGAAGCGGATGCCGTTGTCCGGGTATTCTGCCTCGGCCGGGCCGTACAGGGTCGGCCGGCCAAAAAGTTTTTCCTGAGCAATAAAAAAGATGCTGAGGTTCGCGGGTTGGTCCTGGAGCTTTGATTTAAGGCTGACAATTTGGCCTTTAAGCAGTTCATCTCCGACCGGGATGGAAATTTCAGCCGCAGTTGTCAACCCCTGATATTTTTCTCTGATTTCACGATAGAGTGGGAGAAAGAGAAAGATATTATCTCCCTGTTCGGCCAACGCTCCCGGCAGGGCCCCGGCGACATCGGCAAGACCACCGGTTTTGGCGAACGGCGTGGCTTCAGATACTGCAAACAGGATATTCATTTACTTTATTACCCTCAGATTTTCGCCTCCCGCAGGAATCTTGCCGACTCTTCCGGTGGTGTCGGGTTGATGTAGAAGCCAGTACCCCATTCAAAGCCCGCAACCCGGGTGAGTTTGGGGATAATTTCAAGATGCCAGTGGTAGTGGTTAGTGGCATCGTGGTGATTGACCGGAGCGGAGTGCAGAACAAAGTTGAACGGCGGCGTATCGAGAACCCGGTTTACTCTTTTCAAGGTGTCTGAGAGAATTAGTGCCAGTCCTTCAATCATCTCCTTGCTGTTGTTCTGATAGTCATGGGAATGGCGCTTGGGGAGAATCCAGGTTTCAAATGGAAAACGCGGGGCGTAGGGACAGATTGTAATAAATTGATGGTTTTCACTGACGAGGCGTACACCCTGGTTGATCTCCTGTTGAATAATATCACAGAAAACGCAACGCTCTTTGTAGTCGTAATATTTCTTGGCTCCGTCGACCTCTTCCTGGACTCTTTTCGGAACAATCGGCAGAGCGATTATCTGCGAATGGGAGTGTTCTACTGTGGCCCCGGCGGCCAGACCGTGATTCTTGAAAACCATGACAGAACGGAAACGTTTATCGCGAGCCAGATCCCGGATGCGGTCCCTGAAAGCCCATAAAACATCTTCCACAGCATTAATCGGCAGGGTTGCTAAAGTAGCCTGATGATCGGGGTTTTCAATTACTATTTCGTGGGCGCCGATGCCGTTCATCATATCATAGACGCCGTTACCCTGGCGCAACAGATCACCTTCGATGTGGAGGGCGGGGAATTTATTCGGAACCACACGCAGGCGCCAGTTGGAATCGTTATTCTGGCTGCCGGGTTGGCGATAGGCCAGGATCTCCGGTGGGACGACATCTTCGTTGCCGGGACAGAAAGGGCAGAAGCCGCTTTTTCTCTCCTGTTTCAAACTGCTGAACTCGGAGGGTCTCTTGCCGCGCTCCTGAGATATTATGACCCAGCGGTCAATTATCGGATCTTTGCGTAATTCAGACATTGTCAGGCGTCCTTTTTGTCTGGTTTCTGTTTCTCGAAAGGATTCTATGCCAGCTCTTAATCATTGAAAAACTATAATTTTTCAATGTACCCTAATGTATAACAAGCGTACTTGTATGTCAATAAATCTGCTTGAGATTGTCGTGAAAATCTTGCCCTTGCGTTGGCCGTCGAAGCTGGTATTTATATTTTTTTAATGTCCGAGCTGATATTTTTTTACGGCCCGCTTATGTTCGGTGTAGGTTTTTGAAAACTGGTGGGAGCCGTTGTTGCGGGAAACGAAGAAGAGATAATCACTGACTGCCGGATTCAGGGCGGCTTTGATAGCATCACTGCCGGGGCTGCAGATGGGGCCGGGCGGCAGGCCTTTAAAACGATAGGTATTGTAGGGAGAGCTATCCTTAAGATCGCGGCGTCTGAGATTACCGTCAAATTTTTCGCCGAGACCATAGATCGTGGTCGGATCGCTGGCCAGCCGCATTTTACGTTGCAGCCGGTTATGGAAGACCGCAGCAATCAGCGGCATCTCCTCTAAGTTGCCGGCCTCTTTCTGGATGATTGCAGCCAGCGTCAATATCTGGTGCCGGGTTAGTGGGGTGGCCGGGCTTGCGGCACTTATCTCCAGAAATCTCTGTTTTCCGGTTTCAAGCATCTGTTCGATGATCTTAAGGCATGATGTCTGATGATTGTAATGGTAGGTGCTGGGGAAGAGATATCCTTCCAGGCCGGTTGCCGGCAGCTGCCATTTTTTGAGCTGGTCCGGGTTGTTTGTGAGTTGTTCCAAAGCAGCGGCCGGGCAGAGGCCCCGGGCTGTGAGTCGGTTTTTGATCTGCTTTAAGGTGAAGCCCTCCGGGAAACTGATTTTGTGCTGAAGACTGATACCCTGCTGCAGGGTTGAGATGATTTCCAGCGGGCTGGCCTCGGCTACAATTTGATATTCACCCGCTTTCAGGAGGGCGGAGCTTTGTAAGAGCCGGTTTAAAATTATAAAACGCCGCTCGGAATCGATAAGTTTGTCTGCAGCAAGGATCCTAGTGATTTTTCTTAGTGAGCTTCCCGGTGTGATCAGGATAATGGTGGCCGGCTGCCGGTTGCCATGATGGGCGAAACGGTAGAGATCAAAACCGGCCAGAGTCGAAAAGATCATTGCGGCCAGTAGCAGGATCAGGGTTGATTTGCGGTGTCTCATCTATTTCCAGGTCCTAGTCCTAATTGTCCTTAACTCTGATTTTTACGCCGGCGTCGGCGGCTGACCAGCTGCTGCAACTCTTGCAGCTCCGGGCTGTGCATGATTTTAGCACAGATAAAATAGACCCCCAGAGCGGCCACAATTTTAATTATCAGGCGCAGGCAGTCATAAAGGTGTGAGTTGTAGTCGGGAGTTATCAGCGGGATAAAATCCAGTCCCAGTACGACGGCGATCATAATCACAGTGGCCAGAATAGTTTGTATAAAAGCCCGGTAGAGGCCGGTTAATTTAATAGTATCTCCTAAACGGCGCTTTAACAGAGTCAACAGCAGAAGACAGTTGACGGCACTGGCGATCGCGGTGGCCAGGGCCAGACCCAGGTGCTGGAAAAAATGCATCAGGGTGAAAGCGCAGACCAGGTTGATCAACAGAGTAAATGCGCCAACTTTGACCGGGGTTTTTGTGTCCTGCAGAGAGTAGAATGCGGGGACGATGACCCTGAGACCGGCGTAGGCCCAGAGTCCGGTAGCGTAGGCGATAATTGTCTGGGCCACCATCACGGTTGAGTGGGATCCGAAATGGCCTCTTTCAAAGAGTAGAAAAACGATTGGTTTGCTTAATAGAATCAAACCCGCCATGGCCGGCAGAGTGATGAAAATCAGGAGGCGCAGAGCGAGGGAGAAGGTTTCGGAAAACTCATTCCACTCATTTTTTGCGGCCGCTCGGCTGAGCGCGGGCAGGGTTGCGGTGCCGATGGCTACGGCGAATATTCCTAAGGGGAACTGGATCAGGCGGTCTGCGAAATAGAGGTATGAAATACTGCCGTCAACCAGATAGGAGGCCAGCAGTGTGTTGCAGAAAATTGTAATCTGGGTGATCGCCAGCCCCAGTAGAGAGGGCCCCATGAGAATGAGCACCCGTTTGATGGCCGGATGGCGGAAATTAAACCGCGGTCGCCAGGGAAAGCCGTGTCTTTTTAAAACCGGAAGCTGTAGCAGGAGTTGGGCCAGGCCTCCGCACAGCACTCCGATCGCCAGAGCCAGGGCGGCATTATTCAGGAATGGAGTAAGTCCTAAAGCCGCGGCGATCATACAGAGATTAAGCAGCACCGGAGCCAGTGCCGGGGTCAGGAAGTGGTTGTCGGCATTTAAAATTCCCATCGCCAGGGCAACCAGGCTGATGAGAAGAATGTAGGGGAACATGATTCGGTTGAGAAAAACCGCGAGTTCATATTTTTCCGGGGTGGCGCTGAATCCGGGAGCGATGACCGAGATTATGAACGGCGAGAAGAGTATGCCGCAGATTGTTACTATAGTTAAACAGATTGCGGTTAAAGTCATCGCGGTCTGGGCGATATCTCGGGCTTCGGTACGTTTGTCGGCGGCCAGATAGCTTGAAAAAACCGGGATGAAGGCAGCCGTCAGAGACCCTTCGCCGAAAAGGCGGCGCAGGAGATTGGGAATCCGGAAAGCGACAAAAAAGGCATCGGCGTAGATTGATGTGCCCAGGTAGCTGGCTGTAACCATATCCCGGACAAAACCCAGGATCCGGCTTAAGAGAGTGGCGGAACCGATAATCCCGGCATTTTTGATCAGGTTATCATTGCTGTCTCTGGATTGGGATCGGGTCATTTTTTTCCGGAAAGTAGTTCAAGAAGGGCAATTTTTTCCCAAATATGAGGTTTGTAAGAAGATGCCGCACTTTTGTCTGCTTATGGTTATAATGAGTCCGATGATCAGACTGGTGGGATATAACATGATTTATACATTTTGAACAAGATGATTAATTCTATATGCCATAAGCGATTAAAGACAAATTGTTTGACACTTTTGACATGACCAGTTATATAAGATAGAGATATATAGATATTTCATGTCTATTTGCAGCCCGGAATTTTTTGGTAACATCCGGTAGGGTTGTTTTTTACGATAGAGGAGATCACTCTTGGATAAAGATCAGGTTTGTCATCGGGTAGCTGAAGTCTTGAAAGTTCTTGGCCATCCAGTACGTCTGCAGATTGTCCAGACGCTGTTAACCCGGGAGAGTTGTGTGAAAAATCTGTGGAGCTGTCTTGAGCTTTCGCAGGCGACAGTTTCGCAGCATCTCTCAGTTCTCAAGGGTAAGGGTATTGTCGATTCCGCTCGTGAAGGGGTGGCTATGCGTTATTGGGTAAGTGATGATGTGAGTAAGCTCCTCATTGGTACCCTGATGGAGCATTTCGGTATGGATTGCAGTGAAGTTGCTGCGGCCTCATGTCGGGGAGATAAGCCTGATGCCGCTGTATGAATATGAGTGTCCTGACTGCGGGGCGCGTCGAGAGATCTTGCAGAAGCTGGGGGCCGATGGTAAGTCGCTTGTATGCCAGCAGTGTTCCCGGGTCGGTCTGCATCGTATCCTGTCCAGTTGTGCCGGCTCGGTAACAAAATCTTCTTCCGCCTGTGCCTCGGGGTCTCTCTCCGGCGGCGGTTTTGCCTGAAGCACATAAAAAAACTGGCAGTTGCCAGCGTTTAATTCATTCATTAGAGTAACCATCGATAGTTCGTGACTGTGGTTACTTTTTCTGACTCGACTCTTCCAGATCAATAATCAGCCTGCCATTGACATAATCTCTGGTTCTGTATTCCATCAGACTTTCCATCTGTTTGATAGTCTCCGCCATTCTCAGGCACTGTTTCCGGATGGTCTGAAAGCGTTGTTCGATCTGCGGCATTTCCCCCATCTCATGGTTGTGACTGAGCAGTTCGATATTTGCGATAATCGCGGTCATGGGTTGACGCAACTCATGGGCCACAGCGCCGGCGGTCTCAATCATGGCGGCTCTTTTTTCGGTAAGAATCAGCTGTTTGTTGATTTTTTCCAG
>JAOZQE010000039.1:12476-15641 GCA_029932385.1 bacterium
CAATCATGGCGGCTCTTTTTTCGGTAAGAATCAGCTGTTTGTTGATTTTTTCCAGCTCCCGGTTCTGTTCATAAACCAGGTTTTTCAGTAGGTCGGCTTCGGCCAGACCCTTTCCCCTGTCCAAATCTTCAATAAAGATAAGAATTATGCGGCTTCGTTCGGAGCGGTTTTCAAACCGGGTTGCCCGTAACCTGAAGCCGATATCATGATTGCTCGGGGCCGGAGTGCTGTCAGGTTTGGCGTTCCGACTCTGAAAGGAGATGGAAAACTGGTTTTCAGCTCCGCTTATAAGCTCATTCCAGCCTTTTTCAAAATCAACCTCTGTGGCCATAATTTTGAGTATATTGCTCTTTTCCAGAAACGCTTCATTCAGTATGCGCGCGGCTGATTTGTTGGCGAAAATCACCTCTCCCCGGCTGTTGCAGGCAACTATGCCGTAAGGCCCGCATTCCAAGGCGATCAGGCTGTTGGCATCATTCAGGGGTTCGTTGTCACTGCTGCTTGAATTCATTTGAATTTTTGTACGATAATGGAGTAATGTAAAATATTGAAGTTTCTTTGAACAAATAACATAATAGTTCGCAGGGAAAATGGCAAGAGTTAGTTGCGGGGGCCGCAGAGGGCGAAAAAGATTGAACAAGATGGGTGGCAGATAAGTATGGGTGCAGATGAATTAACCGGGGCGGAGTCATTTTCAGAGTTTATCTATTCTGAATCTGAGCGTTCCCGCCTGGATCGTTTTTTAGCCGGCCTGCAGCCGGATATCTCTCGTAGCCGCCTGCAGAGTCTGGTTAAGAGTGGGGCGGTGCAGGTTAATGGCGGCCCGGCCAAAATCTCTTATCTTCTTAAAAACGGGGATCAGGTATCCCTGAGAGTGCCGCCGCCGGTGCCGTTGGAGTTGCCGGCTCAGGATCTGCCGCTTAAGATTGTTTACGAGGACAGTCATCTGGTGGTTATTGATAAAGTCGCCGGGATGGTGGTTCATCCCGCTGCCGGCAACCCGGACGGAACTTTGGTCAACGCCCTGCTCTATCATTGTGGTGATCTGGCTGGAATCGGTGGGGTGCAGCGGCCCGGGATTGTTCATCGTTTGGATCAGTATACCTCCGGTCTCCTGGTGGTGGCCAAAGACGATATCACGCATCAGGGGTTGGCCCGGCAATTTAAGGAACACTCGATTAAGCGGGAATATACGGCCCTGGTTTACGGGCGTCTGTTGCCACCGGCGGGTTCCTTTAAGTCAGCGATCGGCCGGCATCCGCGGCAACGAAAAAAAATGGCCTCAGTTGCAAAAGGGGGCAAAACGGCGTGTACCCATTATCAGGTCTTACGTTTCTATCCCGCCGGCGGCTGTTCTCTGGTCTCATTGCGGCTTGAGACCGGCCGAACTCATCAGATCCGGGTCCATTTAAGTGAAGCTGGTTATCCTTTGGTGGGAGATCAGGTTTACGGGAAAAAGGGCCTCAGCCGGATCTCCAGCAGAACCTGTGGCAGTGATTTTACGGCTCGGTTCCCGCGTCAGGCTCTGCATGCCGGAATCCTCGGATTCAAGCATCCGGTCGGAGGTGAGTGGCAGGAGTTTGCGAGTCCGCTTCCGGATGATATTGAATCTCTGCTCCAGAGCTTGCAAAAATTGGAAAAGTCGGATTGAGAAATAAGTTAAATTATCCTTTCAGCCTTGACAATCAATCCCGGCCTGCCTACTTTAGGGTTGCCGTGCCGGAGGCTTTTGTCGCGGGCTTTACGCTGCGTTCAGGTGGAATAAGTTGCGGCCCTTTTGCCGCGGCCAATATGGGCTACGGCGTTGGTGATAATGAGACTGCAGTAACTGAAAATCGCAGAAATATTCTCAATACTGCCGGTCTTTTTTCGTCTCTGATAACCTGCCGCCAGGTACATGGCAACCGTTGTTATGTGGTGGGCCGTCGGGATCTGGATAACCCGGAAGTGACGGCTCTGATTGAAGCGGACGCTCTGTTAACGGCTGAACCGGGGATTCTGCTCGGTATTCTGACCGCAGATTGTCTGCCGCTGATTATGATTGACAAAAACGCGCGGGCGCTGGCAGTAGTTCACGCCGGCTGGCGGGGATTGGAACAAGGAGTCGCGGTGGCGGCTTTAGCTGAGTTTGAACGATCTTTCGCAGTTCCGATGGCGGATATTTCGGTTTATGCCGGCCCGGCCATAGGAGCCTGCTGTTTTACGGTCGGCGGCGAAGTTATCGAGCGGTTTCAGAGATTACCGGAATTGCAAGGGGTTTCCGGCTGGTACCATGAGGATGATTCCGGTATCCGGCTTGATCTTCTGGTGGTGCAGAAAAGTCAGCTTCTGGCCGCGGGCCTGGCCCCGGAAAATTTTTACGCAGTTGATATCTGTACCAGTTGTCATGAATTCTGCTTCTCCTATCGCCGTGATCGTGCTATAACCGGCCGCCAACTGGCTTTTGCCGGTATTGTTTGATAAATAATCTCTGAAAAATACGTGTGGGAAATAAATTATGTACGCTGTCAGTAATCTGTTGATTTCAGTTGCGAAAATTCTTGATGTGCTTTTGAGTCTCTATCTCTGGGTGGTGATTATCCGGGCTCTTCTCTCCTGGGTTAACCCCGATCCCTATAATCCGATTGTCAGGTTTCTCTACAAGATTACGGAACCGGTTTTTGCTCTGGTTCGGCGCTGGTTCCCATGGACGGCAATGGGTGGGATCGATTTTGCCCCGATGATAATTATGCTCGGGATTTTTTTCATCCAGTCTTTTGTGGTGCAGACCTTGATTCGCTTCGCTTATAATCTGGCTCGTTAGTCTCCGATGACCGACTTATGGTTCCAGGAGCGGGCGGATGGAGTTGACTTTAAGGTTTTTATCCAGCCTCGGGCCGCCCGTAATCAGATTATCGGAGTGCATGATGAGGCGCTCAAAATTTCGCTGACCGCCCCTCCGGTTGAGGGTGCGGCTAACCGTCTCTGTCGTGATTTCCTGGCTAAATCACTGAAACTTTCCCGGGGTAGTATTGCGGTTGTCAGCGGCCTTAAATCACGTCGTAAGAGAGTACATATAGAGGGTCTGAATGGTGCCGGTCTTATGTCCCGGCTGCAGGGACTTATCAAACAATAGTTGAAGTTGCTTCCGCTGGAAGCTCTAATTGAAAATATCTGGACGAAAAA
>JAOZQE010000039.1:15741-19179 GCA_029932385.1 bacterium
AATAGTTGAAGTTGCTTCCGCTGGAAGCTCTAATTGAAAATATCTGGACGAAAAAAAATTCAGGATTGAATGTTATGCCGATTTATGAGTATAAGTGCGAAAAATGTGAAAATCAGTTTGAGATGTTGCAGAAGATTACGGCCGAACCCCTGCAGGAGTGCCCTGAGTGCGGCGGGCCGGTGCATAAACTGGTTTCGTCGACCTCCTTTATTTTGAAAGGCGGCGGCTGGTATGCTACCGACTACGGCAAGAACCGGAAGCCGGCAGAGAGTAAGGATGCCGTGGCGAAAAAATCTCCGGCCAAGTCTGAGAAGAAGAGTGCGGCCAAGGTTAAGAGTGATAAAACGGCTGTAGCCGCATAGTCTGTTGTTAATGGACTGAACGGTAGCTTAACAGATATTCGAAGGTCGCGGTGACCGCCAGTCGTTCGCTGTTCATCCGTTCCGGCAGAGGCGGGAAAGGTGAGGCGTTGTGGATCGCCCGGAGGGCTTCACTGTCAAGCAGAGCATTGCCGGATGAACGCAGGATCTTGACCTCTGCCAGGGAACCGTCAAGATTAATGATGAAGCGGAGCAGCAGGCGTCCCTGGGCGCCGGTGCGGCGGGCCTTATAGGGGTATTCCCAGACCAGCTCGATCTTTCTTTTCAGAGCCAGATAGTAGGAGTGAAATTTATAATCGAGGGTGTTGAGAGAGATCTCGGTACCCCTTTTCAGTTTGTTAGGCAGATGCGGATTCCGGTTCCCGGACGGAGCCGGACGTTGACTCTGCTCTTTCGTAATTCTCGTGAGTTCATCAAATGAGGGAAAGAGTTTTTTGATGTCTGGCAGGGTCTTTTCCTTCGCCTCTTTTTTTACAGCCTTCTTTTCCGCTGCCAATATCTTATCCGGTGATTTTACCTCGGGTCGGGATTTGACCGGGGCCGCAGGTTTTGTTTGGAGCCGCTTTTTCGTCTCAGGTTTGGGCTGCGGCGCAGGTTTAACTTTGGGTCTGGGTTTGGCTGCAGGTTTCGGGGGTGCCGGTTTTTTCGGAACCGGCCTCATCTTAACGGCTTTCGGAGCACTCTCGGCGGTTCGGGTTTCAGTTTTTGTCTGCTGATTGCGATCAGCTAGAAAACTTGGTTTTTTGGGTGGAGGCTTCGGTTTTTCTTTTTTCTTTTCTTTCGGGGGGAGTTCAATTATCCGAACCGGGATATCATTTTTTTGTTTGCGGCGTAATTCCGCTAAGGCTTTGGCCGCAGGTTCCCAGGCGCGGTAATGGAAGGCCAGACCCAGGTGCAGGAGCAGCGAAAGCAATATGAAGATGAGAAGAAAGGGAAACTCTTTTTTTTCCTGCAACGTGTCTGTTTCCGTAGGTGATATTCATTAGAGGTTGTCTTGAAAAGTTAGAATTTTTATTCTAATACAAGGCGCATCTACTTACCTATCAACGCAGTAAAAGTCAAGTTGGCACTGATTATTTTTGTCTAATTCACTTTATTTAGAGTCGTAATTTGTGGCAGATATGATTGCATCATTTATCCGCTATCTCGAGGTGGAGCGGCAGCTGTCGCCGCATACGGTCAGAGCTTACAGCTCTGACTTGAAACAGTTGTTGCTTTTTCTGGAAGAGGAGTGTGCTCTTCAGGTTCCTACCGAAAGTGATACTTTCTGGACTCAGGTCAAAGAGGAGCATCTGCAGAAGTTCATGCGGGCCCGGATGATTCAGGATGGCGCTGCTTCCGTGGGGCGTAAAATCGCGGCCCTGAAAACCCTGTTTAAGTATCTTTGTAATCGTTGCGGTTTAAGCATTAATCCGGCCGCCCTTCTGCGGCCGCCTCAGAACCGGCGTCATCTGCCGGTCTATCTCGAAGAGGAGGAAGCCGATCGTCTGCTGGATATTGATTATTCCGATGATGAGTTGAAACTTCGAGATCGTGCGGTTTTAGAACTTATGTACGCCTGCGGCCTCAGGGTTTCAGAGGTTTCCGAACTTGATGTCGGTAATATCCGTTTTATTGATGAGGTAGTCAGGGTTTTCGGTAAAGGGCGGAAGGAGCGCATGATTCCCTTAGGCCGGGTTGCGGCCGAAATTCTGCAGAAATATCTGGAACTTCGGCGGCCGGCGGCGGCGGTAGCCGGCGATGCTTTGTTTCTGAATGCCCGGGGCGGCCGTCTGAGCGCCCGCTCACTTTCGACCTTGGTGAAAAAGTACGGATTAAGGGCCGGTTTGCAGAAACCGTTGACGCCGCACGCGGTGCGTCACTCATTCGCAACCCATCTGCTGCAGAACGGGGCCGATTTGCGGGTGATTCAGGAGCTTTTAGGACACAGTTCCCTATCAACGACACAGCGCTATACGCATGTTGATGTGAAACGCCTGATTGAGGTTTATGATAAAGCTCACCCGCTGGCTCAAGGTGATGAAAAACGCAGTTAGAGTGCCGGATTATATAATCCCGGCTTGATAAGTTAGAATTTTTGTTTGAGTACGTAAGGTACTCAACTGTTATTTTAAGGAGCTATTGATGTTTAGAGGAACAACAATTATTGCGGTGCGCCGTGGTAAGCAGGTAGCAATGGGTGGCGATGGCCAGGTTACTTTAGGCGATACGGTGATGAAGCATGGCGCTCGCAAGGTGCGCTGGCTCTATGATGATCAGGTTCTAGCCGGGTTTGCCGGCTCTACCGCCGATGCTTTTACGCTTTTTGAGCGTTTTGAGGAAAAGCTTGAACTCTACAGCGGCAACCTGACCCGGGCGGCAGTGGAGATGGCTAAAGACTGGCGCATGGACAAGATGTTGCGGCGGCTTGAGGCGCTGTTGATCGTTGCCGATGAGGAACATATCTTTGTTATCTCCGGCAATGGTGATGTTATTGAGCCTGACGACAATATTGTCGGTATCGGTTCCGGCGCTCCTTACGCGGAGGCGGCATCCCGGGCCCTGTTTCGTAATTCTGACCTCAAGGCGGATGAGATTGTCCGGGAGGCGATGAAGATTACCTCTGAAATATGTATCTATACGAATGATCACTTAACCCTGGAGATTCTGCCGCATGAGCAGAAGCAGGAGGATGATAAGTAGATGGCTTCAACATTAACCCCCAAAGAGATAGTTGTCGAGCTGGATAAATTTATTGTCGGTCAGAATGATGCCAAGCGGGCGGTGGCGATAGCCCTGCGTAACCGTTGGCGGCGGCAGCAGGTTGATCCGGACTTGCGGGATGAGATTGCCCCGAAGAATATTATCATGATCGGCCCGACCGGGGTCGGAAAAACTGAAATCGCCCGGCGCCTGGCGAAGCTGGCCCGGGCTCCGTTTATTAAACTGGAAGCTTCGAAGTTTACCGAGGTTGGTTACGTCGGCCGGGATGTTGAGTCGATGATCCGTGATTTGACTGAGTTGGCGATTACCATGGTCAAGCAGGAGGAGACCAAAAATGTGCGGGCCAAGGCCGAAG
>JAOZQE010000126.1 GCA_029932385.1 bacterium
AACGCCTCGATATCGACCCGAACCGGGTTGAAGTCAAATGGATTATCGACTTCTGCGCCCAGGCTCTGCGTAACATCACTATCGGTCATGGCGAACGCCTTGACGGTATGCTGATGGAATCGGGTTTCGCGATTGCCGTATCCTCGGAAATCATGGCAATTCTCGCCGTCGCTAAAGATCTTGCCGACATGCGTAAGCGCATGGGCAAAATCATCGTGGCCTACAACAAAGAGGGAAAAGCGGTTACGACCGAAGATCTTGATGTCGCTGGCGCTATGACTGCCTGGATGGTCAAAGCCTTGAATCCCAACCTTTTACAGACCGTTGAAGGACAGCCGGTTATCGTTCACGCCGGACCTTTCGCTAATATCGCTATCGGCCAGTCTTCAATCATTGCTGACCGTATCGGCCTCAAACTCTCCGACTACGTGGTTACCGAGTCCGGTTTCGGCGCCGACATCGGTTTTGAGAAGTTCTGGAATCTGAAGTGTCGTTTCTCCGGTTTGGTTCCGAACTGCTCGGTTATTGTTGCCACCGTTCGCGCTCTCAAGATGCATGGCGGCGGCCCGGCTGTTGTTCCTGGTCGTCCTCTGGCTAAAGAGTACACCGAAGAGAACGTTGATCTGGTCAAGGCCGGGTGCTGTAACGTTATCGCCCACATCGAAACCGTCAAGAAAGCCGGTATCGCTCCGGTTGTCTGCATCAACAGTTTCTACACCGATACCGAAGCCGAGATTGCTATGATTAAGGCTGAATGTGAAGCAGTTGGAGCCCGCTGCGCCGTATCGAGACATTGGCAGTTTGGTGGTGAAGGCGCTCAAGAACTTTGTGAAGCCGTCATTGCCGCCTGCGAAGAGCCGACCGACAACTTCAAGTTCCTCTATGAAGATTCAACCCCGTTGAAAAAACGGATTGAACTGCTGGCCACCGAAGTTTATGGTGCTGACGGCGCATCCTTCACTGATGAAGCTTTGAAAAAGATTGAGATGATCGACAATGACCCCGAACTCTCCAAACTCGGAACCTGCATGGTCAAAACCCATCTCTCCCTCTCCCACGATCCGACCTTGAAGGGTCGTCCGAAAGGTTATATCTTCCCGATCCGCGACGTCCTCATCTATCAGGGTGCCGGTTTCTGTGTACCGCTCTCAGGTACGATTAAGCTGATGCCGGGTACGGCCTCCGATCCGGCCTACCGCCGTATCGATGTTGACACCGCAACTGGCCAGGTTAGGGGTCTCTTCTAGAAGAGTTTCTGATCTGCACAACCATGCTGTAACACCAGGGCTCCGGAGCTTAAACTTCGGGGCCCTGGTTGACAAACCCCATAGCTCTGGAGTATGAAGGGAACCCTTTCCCCCTCTGCTTCAGCTTTTTAGTCTTTACATGATTATTTATATAACATTTTTTGACTGCACCTTAATTCACTAAAATATTCAGAAACCGGCATTCATTACGGCTCCGCCTTTACCAGGAATAATATGCCCAAACCTATCCACCAAGTTACTTTCCAGCCCAATGACCTTACGGTTGACGTTTTCCGCGATGGGGAAAACCTGCTTCGGGTGGCGATTGCAGCGGGAGTCCATATTAACGCTTCCTGTGGTGGTAATGGTAGTTGCGGAAAATGCCGGGTAATTATCGAGCAAGGTCAACCCGAATCTGAAAAATCGGCCAAGATCTCCCCCGAAGATTGGGAAAAAGGCTACCGCCTCGCCTGTACTACTAAAGTCGTTGATGACCTGACCGTTACAATCCCACCGGAATCACGCATCGACAACTCTGTTTTAAGAAAAGATTTAGGCCAGAAACAGCATACCCTGATGGCCCGCGACCTCAACTCATTGGTTCAGGGCGTAAAAATCAACCCCGCAGTCTTCAAATATTACATCGAATTGCCCGTCCCCACACTTGATGATAATTTAAGTGATTTAGGTCGCCTAATGCGGGAGCTCAAAAACGAACACCAACTTGAAAATATCTCCGCTGACTACTTTCTCCTGCGCCGTCTGCCGCGACTTTTGCGGGACGCTAATTGGCAAGTCACGGTCACCATAGTTTATAACCCCAAAGGTCTCAAACTTATCGACATCGAGGCCGGGGATACCAGAGATAAAAACTACTCAATTATAATAGATATCGGCACCACCACGATTCAAGGCCAACTTTTAAATCTCAATGCCTCACACCAGGCCGAAGAACGCTCGGTTATCGATGACCTTGACAGTGATCTGCTGATCGCCTCTGATGCCAAATATAACTCACAGGTTCGCTTTGGCGAAGATGTTATCACCCGAATCGTCTATTCGCAAAAAGGGGACGGTTTAAGTGAGCTGCACCGTTCGGTCATTAAAGATCTTAATGAAATAATAGATAATCTGGTGAACCAGGCCGGCATCAAAAAAGATCAGATTTCCCACCTGGTAGTTGCGGCTAACACCACCATGACTCAGTTTTTTCTTGAGATCGACCCCAAATACCTGCGCGAAGATCCTTATGTACCGACCGCGAACTTTTTCCCCCCGGCTAGAGCCATCGACTTGGGCCTTAAACTGCCCGATTACGTCCACGTTTACACATTTCCGGCCGTAGCTTCCTATGTCGGTGGCGATATTGTTGCCGGCACCTTGGGCTCAGGAATTTTTCAACGTGAAGAGCTCACCCTTTTTCTTGATGTCGGCACCAATGGCGAACTTGTTTTAGGCAACTGCGACTGGCTCGTCTGCACCTCCTGTTCAGCCGGCCCCGCCTTTGAAGGCGGCGGCCTCAAATATGGCATGCGGGCGACAACCGGTGCGATTGAACAGATTCGCATCAACCCCCAAACCTACGAACCGATGCTGCTTACTATTGGTGAAGAGAAACCTCTCGGCATCTGTGGTTCCGGAGTTATCGATGCAATTGCCGAGATGCTGCTCGTCGGCCTGATTGAGCCCAACGGCAAATTTAACCAGGAACTTAATACGGATCGGGTTCGCAAAAGTGAGACCGGTTGGGAATATGTCGTCGCCAAAGCCGATCAGAGTGCTGCAGGCATTGATGATATCACCATAACCGAAGGTGATATTGACAATATTATCCGGACTAAGGGCGCCATCTACGCCGCCTGTAAAACTCTTTTAGAGAGTGTCGGCTTAACCTTTGCTGAGCTCGATAGCTTTGTCATCGCTGGCGGTTTCGGTAAATATATCAATCTGGAACGAGCCATTACCATTGGCCTGTTGCCTGAAATAGATGTTGAAAAATTCATGTTTGTCGGTAATGGCGCCCTGCTCGGTGAGCGCCTGGTCTCGGTCTCTCGGGAGATGATGGGCCAAGCCCGGGATATCGCCGAGATGATGACCAATATCGAACTCGCCAACAATATGAAATTCATGGATGAGTATGTTGCAGCCCAGTTTCTGCCACATACCGATACCAATGCATTTCCTAAAACTATGGCAATGCTGAAATAGAAGGTAGATAAATTATTATGGGAAAGACAATCGCAATCGCCGGGAAAGGCGGCACCGGTAAAACTACTCTGATTGGTCTGATTCTGCGCTGGATGGCGGAACAGGGCATGAAACCGATTCTGGCAGTTGATGCCGATGCCAACGCCAATCTGGGTGAAGTTCTTGATATTGAGGTTCCGGGTAATATTGGTGAAATCCGTGAAGGCATGAAAACCGATGTTCCCGCCGGGATGACTAAAGAAGCTTACATGGAATACCACATCCAGAATCTTCTGGTTGAAACCGGCACTTATGACCTGCTCACCATGGGCCGTCCTGAAGGGGCCGGCTGCTACTGCTACGCCAACGCACTCTGTACCAAGTTTATTGACTTCATGGTCAAAGAGTACGACTATGTTATCATAGATAATGAAGCCGGAATGGAACATTTGAGCCGCCTACTGATGAAAGACATTGACCTTTTACTGGTGGTCTCCGACCCGAGTCTGCGCGGCATCAGAACCGCCGGACGCATCAAGGAACTGGTCGAAGAAATTAATTTGCGGGTCGGCAAACTGGTGCTGGTCATCAATCGTGCCATTGACGGCAAACTTGTAGACGAAGCCTATAACCTGATCAATGAAATTGGCATTGAACTGGCCGGAGTTATCCCGGATGACCCCCTGATCGCCAAATTTGACCGCGAGGGTAAAGCCACGATCAAACTTCCGGCTGAGTCAGTAGCTTACCGGGGAGTCGGAGAAATTATGCCGAAAATATTCCCACACCAAAAATAGATAATTATTTTCCTTGAAATAATTATCAAGATGTGTTTATAGTCCCGCGCTTTGCAGAAATAGATATTTTGATATACAGTATACAGTTTTTCAGTCAATTTTGGCTGACTGATCTTCATTTACCGCTCAGGCGTTAAAAAATAAAATCATTTGTTTTAGTAGCTTACTAAAAACAACTAACCCATCAACTCTAACAGGAGGAATAATCTGATGGCATTTTCAGCACAGACAGAGAAGTATTCCGGAAAAATGGGCACCCTGACTTTCGGCAGTGGTGACCAGGCTCTTACCGTAGGCGGACAGGCAACTATGCCTTTCGCTGCGTTTGACGGTGAACTGCCGAACAAACCGGTCATCGCTATGGAAGTTTACGATGTAGTCAGCCCTGACTGGCCGGCTGCAGTAGTCGAGCCTTTCAAAGATGTAATTAATGACCCGATCGCCTGGGCCAAAAAGAACATTGATGAGTACGGTGCCAAAGCGATCTGTTTACAGCTTGCTTCAACCGATCCCAACGGTGACGATAAAGATGCCGCTTATGCTGCTGACCTGGTCGCCAAAATGGTCGATGCAATCTCGGTTCCTCTGGTCGTATGGGGCAGTGGTAACGTCGAAAAAGATGCTGAAGTTCTCGCCAAAATCTGCGAAGTAAACGAAGGCAAAAATCTGCTCGTCGGCCCCGCAGTTGAAGAGAACTACAAAAAGATCGCGGCCGCAGCTCTCGGTTATGGTCATGCCGTAGTTTCTCAGAGTCCGATCGATGTCAACATGGCCAAACAGATGAACATCCTGATCAGCAATCTTGGTCTGCCCATGGATAAGATCATCATGGAGCCTTCAACTGCAGCTCTCGGTTACGGAGTTGAGTACAGCTACTCGGTCATGGAACGTATCTCTCTTGCCGCTCTCGCCCAAAATGATGAGAAGATGCAGTGCCCGATAATCAATGATATTGGTAAAGAGTGCTGGAAAGCCCGTGAAGTTATGCTTACCGACGAAGAAGAGCCCAGTTTCGGCCCCGACCAGGAGAAACGTGGTGTTTTGTGGGAAGCCATAACTGGTCTTGACATGGTAATTGCCGGTTCTAACCTTTTGATCATGCGCAACCCCAAAGCGGTTAAATTGGTCGAAGAGTGTATTGACGAATTGATGGCTTAATCGGAAAGAAACCTATTTAACAGATAATAATCTTATACAAAGCAG
>JAOZQE010000040.1 GCA_029932385.1 bacterium
TTAGCCGCCAACTGGCGGTAGGAGGGGGGTCACCAGGCTCCAAACTGACCGGGGCTTAAAAGATGGCCGTAAGCATTGGTCAGATATTTTTGGAGGTTGTTGGTTTTGCGGTTTTCACTGACCCAGGTATCACTGACGCCGCCGTTGACGCCGGGTGTGGCGCCTTCGCGGAAGTGATAAGCCTTGGTGATGGAATTATAATCATGACATTTGCCGCAGGTCTGTTTCGGGCTGTAACCCGGACCCTGTTTGTAGATTGAGCCATTGGCAGCAGTAACCGGGTCATCATCATTTAATTGACTGATGATGCTGTTGCCCTGGTTGTCATAAAGGACGACCGGGGGATGGGCTGCGGCCGCCATAATCGGCACCAGAGCCAGAAGTAAAGCGCCCAGAATCGTGGGTAAAATCTTTTTCATTGAGCTACCTCCAAAGGTTTTATGGTAAAATTTTATTTTAAATAGATCTTTATAAATACCTGATAATGCAGGTTATTGTTTACGTAAAATTATACCTTTATGACACTTCATACACTCACCGGTTTCATGGCAGACATTACAACTGCGGAAATTACGGTGGGCGGCTTCGCCGTGACCATTTTCACGCTGGTATGACATCCAGTCACCACGGAAATGAGAGACCGGTTTCTGACGTTTGTGGCAGTCAGTGCAGTAACCGGCATCATGACAGTTGGCACAAAGGCGGCGGTCATGAGTTGCCTCGACCCCGTGGCCGGTGGTCTTCCAGCTGAAGATATGGTCTTTGGGCTTCTCAGTCCGGTGACACTTTTCACAGAAAGCCTGACGGTTGGGGTGACAATAGTTACATGAAGTGTCGAGTTTGCTGGCAAAACCGTGCTGGGCCTCCCAGTCTTTACTATGACTTTCCGGTTCTTTCTCAAGCCGAATTTCCTCATGGCAGGATTCACAATCCTGAGGGCCATCCTGCTCTTTGTGGCATTTCAGGCAGAGTGGCATGGAGGGTCCGCTGGATAAACCTTTCTCTTTCGCGATTGCCTGATGGCACTCTTCACATTTGAAATCACCATGGACTTCATGGCTGAAGATCAGGTCAGCAAAACGTTCCGGTTTCTCTAATTTTTCAATTTCGTAATCTTTAGCTGCACTCTGCGGTGTGTGACAGACCAGACAATCCTCTGAGGGTTCGTCAGTATTGATGTCGTGGCACTCTCCACACTGATCCATGGTTGCCGCCAGACGATTGCCGTCATCATCAGTCAGATGACACTGGTCGCAGGTGGCTTCCTGCTCCTCGATGTGGAACTTGTGGCTGAATTTGAGGCCTACGGAACTGTCTTTGCAGGCTCCGAGAAGTAACGCTCCGAGAGCTAATCCGATAAGCCCGGCCCAGAATATTTTTCGCTTTTGCTTACACATAGAAATTATCCATTGTCAAAATATGGTTTGAGTTGATTAGTTACTGTTTTCGTTTCTAGAAATCAAGGTCCAGACTTATGGTCAGGGAATTAATATGGTTAACTCCCAATTCATCTTCATAGAAATCATCCTGGGTGTATTCATAGGCCAGTTCAATTCTGGAGTGTTCGCAGGTTCTGTAGCCGATGGCCGCCCGGTAGCTGGTTGCAGCCTCATTTTCTATCAGGCTGTTAACATCCTCACTCTTATGATAAAAGCCAGCTTCTAAATCAATGCGTTCAAAAAGTTCCTGGTGGATATCGGCAAACCAGGAGGATGATTCTCCTTCATAGAACTTGTCCCGGCTCTCCCACCAGCGGCTGTAACCGGCACTGCAACGGAAACCCTTCCAGGTGATGCCTTCATCGATGTCAAACCCGGCGGTAACCCGTTGAAAATCACAGTTGTAAAGATCTTCATTTTCACCCTGAGAGAGACCGCGGTTGGTATAACGGCCGAAAATGGTAAGCCCGTCAACAAAGGCAATGGGCTGGCTGAGATGAATATCGAATTCGAGGTAGCTCTCTTCCTGCATCAGATAGAGACGAGACATTTTCGAGCTTAATGCTTCATCTAAGGTGTAACTGAAATCAAAGAGAAAATCAGCACCGGAAGAAATTGAGTAGCGCCGGTAGACCGAGAAATCGATTACTGTGCCCGTAGTCGGGATGATGGTGGTCAGGCTGGCATCAATAAAACGGGTGTGACCATTAATGAATGCGACATCCGTACGGAATTTGAAATAGTCAGAAGCCTGCCAGTAGACTGCCGTATTCCATGAAGTTTCTTCAAAAAAGACAGCGTTTAGATCTATTGCCAGACTGGTGAGCGGTCGGATTCTGAGATTGACTCCGCCGATCCCGGAAGGACCAAGATCGCTGTAGTGCTGGACTACGAGTCCGCCGAAGGCCTCAACTTCAAGGCCGAGCCACTGCGGTATCTCATAGCTGGCCCAGAGACCGTCAAAATGAATATTTTCAGCCCCGTAGGCATACTGGCGACCGGCTCTTATGGTCATCGTGTCATTAAAAATGCCGCTCTTTTCAAGGTAGGCGTAGTAGCATTCAAAATCCTGGCGATGGTCACCGCGGCTGTCAGTGTAGTCCTGGAAGATTGAACCGCCCCGGGTACCGTCAAGATCCTTGGCGTAGCTGAGCATTGTCGTAAAACTCAAGCCAAAATCTTCCCAGTTAACATCAAAGTTCAGGGTTTCAAAAAAATCCTGATCCTGATCATCATCATTGGTCATATAATCAGCTGATTTGTCGGACCATTGCAGCCGGTATTCGGTTGTGCTGTGTAATGATAGATCCGCTCCGCCCAAATCCAGCGCCCATCCCGAAGTTGCCAGCAGGCAGCATCCAAGTATCAGCCCGGCCACAAGCTGCAGTCGTCGCCATTGTAATCCAGCCATCTAAATAGTCCTTTTCTGTGTTTGGTTTGTCAGTTTCCGGCAGGTCGCCGTAATTATATGTAAGAAACCGGTAAATGAGAACTCTTTTTTATGTCACATTAGAAGCCTTTCATTGAAATACGACTCATTAATCTAGCTTAATAAGGTATTTTAGTCAAGCTAAAAAAGATACCATCTTGTCTGATTGGTATTGTTTTATATGTTTGTTTCAGAGGACAGTTATTGTTTGTTGTATTCCATATAAGGGCCTGTTTTAATTGATTAAATTGTAATGTTATGATTGTTTCCCAGTGCCTGGTCGAGGGTTTCCGGACCTGTAAAGAGCGGTTGAAATGGTTGGTAGAGAGGCGGATTTATAAGCCTTTTGGTTCTAAATATGGGGGATTTAACCCTGAAGATTTGGCAGTAGAGTTTTTTTATTTTTTTCGTATTTCACGTTATTTGGAGTGCTTGATTTAAGGAAATACTGAGATTTACTAAAATGATCCAGTAAACGCGCAGGCTTCCTGTGTACAACTATCTGACCGAATCGGTCGATTATAATAAAAAAGGCACCATCTTTTGGATGGTGCCTTCTGGATAACTGAATGTAATGTTGTTCGTTCCTGTTGGAGGCTCAGTTTTGACCGATTACCAGCGGGATCACCGCGATGGGTACATCGTTTTCGGTTTGATTCTGAGTCGCTTCCGTTTCCAACTCATTTTCCGCAGTTAGATCCTGCCGGTTGTGAGCCTGTTTTTTCTGGCGGAAATGATCGGTTGTACAAAGAACAATAGCAATGAAAACAAAGCCGCCCCAGCCAATTACCAGCGGTACGACCAGAATATTCAGTTCCGGAATAAAGGCAACCATAATTGCCATAACGCCCATGAGTTTGCCCGTAACCAGACAGATAGCTCCGATTTTGGTCAGCGTCGGGATTTTTTGAATAATGTCAATGAAGTCACCGGTATCCGAATTGTAGTGACCGTAATTGCGACTGTAGGTTCGAGTTTGACTGGGACTCATAGGTTCTCTCCACAAGCTATGTGAATTTTAGTACTTAACTAGGTAGATCCTTAATAACTTATATTGTATATAATATAAACAAATATTTCTCGGTTTGTCAAGTTTTTATTTTTATAAAATAATTCACTGTTGTCCGGTAGGTAATTTGCATAGACAAATTCTAGGGATATGGGTTGTTTTCTGCGCCCTGAGCGAAAGTGAAGAAGTGCCTTTAGGGTGTGGGGCGTCTCGCAAAATTTTGTTGTTTTTAGAGTTAATTAATGAGTCTTCGATTCTAATCAAGATCCGGGTAGTTTTTCTTCCTGTTCGATCTCTTCGGTTACATAAAACTCACTGGTTAAGGTGCGTTCTGTAATATCATTACCCAGCAGCTGTTCAATAAGTTTTGTGGCATCTTTACATTTACCACCTTTGAATCCCGCCAGCTGCAAGTCAACTGAGCCATCCGTGCCAATTGTAATATTTATTTTTTCCATGATTTTAATCTCTCCGGGTCAAAGTTGTGCAAAATATCTTAGCGATTTATGCTTCGCGACTGAGGGTCATATTAATACTGCCAGCCTCATTTTGTTCTTCAGTCAGGAGAAAGCCTTGTTGTACCAATGTATCTTTGACAACATTATAGGCATACCGCTGATTCAATGTGTCCATAAAGGTTTTCTGGTCGACATCATGAATTGAGTCCCAGTCGGCAACGACATCATAAGTTTCACCGTTGAAGCGAAAACCGATGTCACAGCCGCTCTTGGTGGGGATGATGATATCGGCCTTCGCCTTTTTCCAGAGCCAGCCTTTGGCTTTCAGTTTGCCCTCCTGGTACTCCAGTTCCATATCGCTGATCGCTTTTTTTAAAAAAACCTTGTCGGCTATTTTGCTTTTAATCTTGGTGAAATGTGACATAGCATTCTCCGTCAGCTTAAATCTGATTGTAAGATGTTGCCGCTACTACGGTTTTCTATGATTCACTGTTGGCTTTGCGGGTTCTTTGGGCGGCCCAGGCTTTCAAGCCGTCAATCTTTTCACTCATCAGACGTGAAATCGGAATAATCTCATCGACGCTGGCAAGGATATCGGCTTCAGTGAATTCACGTTGATTGTCGTCAAAAGCATTAAACATGGCATCATAGATAATCTGTTCAATCTCAGCACCGCTGTAGTCCGTGGTTGCATCCGCGAGCTTGTTGAGATCGAAATGCCGGATTACCGGGCGCACCTTTTCGAGCAGAACCTTAAATATAGCCTGGCGCTCTGAATTTGAAGGAAGATCGACAAAGAAAATTTCATCAAAACGGCCCTTACGCATCAGTTCCGGCGGGAGCTGGGCAACATCATTACCAGTGGCGATAATAAAAACCGGTTTAGTTTTTTCCTGCATCCAGGTCAAAAATGTACCTAAAATTCTAGCTGAAGTGCCTCCGTCACCGGCTGATCCGGAACTGCCGGCAAAAGCTTTTTCGAGTTCGTCGATCCAGAGAATACAGGGCGATATTGTTTCAGCCAGGTGGATTGCTTGGCGCAGGTTCTGCTCCGATTCACCCAGAAGACTGCCAAAGACTTTCCCTAGATCCATCCGTAAAAGAGGCAGTTTCCAGAGCCCTGCGGTAGCTTTGGCGGTTAGACTTTTACCGGTCCCCTGAATCCCTATGATCAGAATACCTTTGGGTGAAGGCAGGCCGTAATCTTTGGCTTTGTGGGTGAAGACCTGACTCCGTTTACGAAGCCAGGTCTTGAGGTTTTCCAAGCCGCCGATATCGTTGAGACTCTCTTGCACAGGAAAAAATTCAAGGATCTCTCCCTTCTTGATGATACCCCGCTTTTCCTGAAGTATAATCTCTATGGCGCGTTCATCAATAGATCTGTGGGTAATGATGATTTTGGAGAAAAGATTCTTGATATTGACCATCGACAGTCCCAGAGTTGATTCGATGATCTTCTCTTTGAGCTGTGGCGTTGGCGGTTTACCCTGGGCCGCGCTGAGAACTATACTGTCGAGCTCTTTTTCAATCTCCAGATAGCCCGGAAGTTCCAATTCAAGCTGGCAGATATCCTCGCGTAACTCAGCCGGCAGAGTTGAAGTGGGACTGGTCAGAACTATGGTTTTCTTGGTAAGCTGGAGATCATGGTTGAGGTTTCTCAGTGATCTTAGAATAATGCTTTCCCGATAATGGAGGTGAAAATCACGTAAGATAAAAATCGCATTATCTTTAAACTTTTTTATCTCCTGCAGGCAGGTGACGGGGTCGGCTCGATCCCGGTTTTTAATCCCGCCGAGGTCACCTTTCAGGGGACTGAAGCCGTCTCCTAGATCCCAGAGGATGATATTTTTGTCTTTGAAGAGTGTCGATTCACTTAACATGGAGAGAAAGCGATCCTCTTCGTAGGTGATGACATTTATCAGGGAATGGTTACTGCGAATGGTTGTATTGAAAAGCTCAAGAAAACTCATGATCACCCTCTTTCGTTAATTAACCACACAAGTTGAAAGACATAGCTTCGCTCTGTTCGGACAAATCCTGATTTCCGGTTGAAATTAAGAGTTGTTTCTCAGCCTCCCGTCCCAGCCCCCAGACACAGATTTCACCCTTGTCACTGATTCTGATAAATATTTCTGGATTTTTTCTGCCGGCTGATTCACAATCTTTTTTTCTCATTCGAGACGAACCGATTTTCTGCGTTTCCAGATAGTCTGATTACGGCGCAGATCTTTAACCGTAATCAGCAGATCGCGGTTTAAGCTGATGTCAAAAACAATTTCCAGGCGCTGTTCATTGTCAAGCACCGGCGGGTCGAGAGGGATGATTTCAGGCCGGGCTTCATTGATGAAGGATTGCTGTTCTTCGGCGAGATTTTCCTCCATCATGATGCGGCCGGTATCATCAATAACAATCTCCCGGTCACTGCTGCTTTCAGGTTGATCCATACGAAAGATGTCAAGCTCAACCTCTAGCTGACCGACAAAAAAACCATTGGCAATGATGCTGGTTATCCCGTTCTGGGTCGGGTATGGGGTGCCCTTGGGAACGATTATGTCGTAACGGTAGCCATCACCCTTGGTGGTACGGCTGCGCAGAGCATAGTCAGCTTTGATCGTAGACTGACGGCCGCCTTTCTTAAGGTAGTGCAGGGCCCCGACAGGTATGGCATCGTGGGCCCTGTGGCTTAAAAGTTTGTATCCAAAAAAGTCTTTCATGATATCATGGTAATATGGGGTCGGCAGTCCCAGGCCGCACCCCAGTACATATTCGATATTGTCGTAAGTAACACCGAAACCTGAGGCCAGATCAAAGAGGTCACGCAGGAGCACTCTAAGCTCATCTCCGTAGCCCTTCTGCTCAAGAATCTGGTAGAGGTCACGCCGTGACAGGGAGAGTTCTACGCCATCAACCATTTCGTGATAGTTGGGCTTTACGTTGAGCTTACCCCTTATTTCCCGGGCTTTTTTCATGTCGAGATGGAGTTTGTCGGCAAAATAGTCGTGAATCGCCTTGTCAACGTCAATCCCACCGTAATTTTTATGTAGGCTGCAGATGATAACACTCTGCAGCCGCGGTTCACGGTTGCTTTCAACAATTTTGATCAGGTAGAAATCGATTGTAGTGTAGCCGAATGTTAGATAAACCAGGTGCTGGTCAATCTGGTTGGCCAGATCGTAAGCCAGAAGAGCGCAGACCGCCTCATCGACAATCTTGTAGTTAATCAGTCCGATGCGCAAACAGAACTCTTCAATTGTTGAAGCAAAAAGTTGAAATTTCAGGGGCTCAACAATGAAAACGATCATCGCCACCTGATCTTTACCGTAGAGATCGTGGATGCGGTCGATGATATTTATCAAAAGATCCGCTGCTGCCTGGAAAGTACTGATTTCCTGGTCGCCGATAATCCTGGGTAGATGCTGGCCTTTGCTGATGTACTGTTTCATGAATCGGAAGGTTGCCGATGAGCTGGCTTTCTTGTGAGTGAAGACCTCCTGTCCGTAGTAGATGCGATCCTCATAGCAGACCATAGCCGGAACCAGGGGCAGAGTTTCCGTCCCCTGAGGAGTTTTTATCTCAACATTGGTCGAAATATCTCCCAGATCAACAGGTTCGATTTTACCGCTATCTTCATCTTGACAGTAGATCTGCAGGTTGACGTTGTTGAAAAATATGGAGATGGTTTTGGCCATAGGATCTTTTGCGCCTACTCAAACAGTTTGGGTGATTTGTCAGTTGCCAATTTTCCTGACTTTAAGAATCCTCAGCTCACGAGTCTGAGAAGCTTCATTGAATACCAGCAGCTCCCGGCTGTTGCGGGTGATGTGATTGATGCGTTTAAGTATCCGGTCACGCAAGGAGGAAAAGTGAATATGCCCGCGAATAGCATCTATAATCTGGGTTAAGAAAGGCAGGCTGGCGGTATTGTCAAGCTCGCCTTCAGTGTCAAGCAGCCGATTGATGATGGCGATAATTGCCTCTCTGAAAAAACCGCTGTAGCACCGTGTACGATGTACTACTAGCGCAAAACAATCACTGCCGTCAACCTCGATTTCAGAGAGCAGGTGCATGGTCAGAAACAGAGGGAAATCTCGCGGGTCTGCTTCCAGCTTGTCGGCATTTGCATGGTTTGAGCTCAACATAAGTTCAATTAGTTCCGCGGGCTGTTGCTGTAGAATTTCGCTAAGGTTTTGAAATGTTGGAATCTTTGCCGTAATCACCCGGGTAATGATATTTTCTAAAACCAGGTTGACGATTTCGGGATGTTGCTCCAGAAACTCAGCTAAAGCGTCATCAATCTTTTTCAGATCCTGGCCCTTAGTCAGGCGTTCTTTTATTGTTAACTCTCGTTTTTCACTACGTTCCTTAAGCAAATCCAGAAGAAAATTTATGTCGGAACTTTTGAATTGATCAGAAATAAGATTTAAGAGGCGGTACGAAAAACCCCAGTCGATATCTTTTATGAGTGACAACAGCTTGCGGCGAATCTCATGAAGATCAGCATAGCGGCACATGAAGAGGGCGATTTCACGGTGATGCGGTTCCAGGACGGGACTTTTACTGCCTTGGAGAATGTCGGCCCATTTATCACTAAAGTCCAGTGCCGCCAGAGCGTGCAGAATTTGCGGGTAGAGTTCAATCTTTTCGGACCACTGGCTTAATGAGTTGGCGATCATACGGGTCTCGCCGGGCCATCTGGAACCTGCGAGGGCCGTAAAAATAAAATTAAGATCCTTATCTTTTTTAAATTTTGGCAGCAGAGTGAAAAGAGTTTGCAAAGCCTCATTGGTACGCATTTTACCCAGAGCCCGCAAAGCCTGTTGGCGCTCCTCAAGATTGCCCTGCTGGGCCCTTTTTTGCAGGATAGCAATGGCTTCGGATGTTTGGCACCAGGCAAGATCGGAGAGAGTTGTTTCTCTTTTTTTGCGGCGCCAGGATCTCCCGGTCTGGAGTAGTTTCTGGTAGCCCCTCTGATCATTCATCCGGGCCAGGGCACCGGCAGCAGCGGGAAGTGTGTCCAGATTCTCAATCAAATATGGTTTGCAGCCGGCAAGTTGCAGTCGCCCGGCGGCCTGAATGACATATTCGGGTACCTCGCCATCTTTAGTCAGCAGTTTTTCCGCGAAGTTGTCGATCGCGGTTTTAATATCGGGCTCAAGCGGTACTCCGATAAAATCGATAAGTTCCGGTCGTTCCCTGATCATAGCAAAGTCATCTTGCAATAATAGGTCATTGAAGAAAATCTTCGGAAACTCTATTTTGAATTGACTTAAAGCTGAAGTCACAGTTTCCGATTCGGGGATGCTTAAGATCAGTTTTAAGGTCTGCTCCGGGGGAAATATTCTGATTGCGGTAGAGATCGCGGCATCAACCGCCTGGTTGCGGCTGAGCAGGGAGTGGAAATAGTCAAAGAAAGAGGCATCTGCATGGTTTCTGATCAGGGGCTTCTTTATCCGGAGAATCTCACTGTTACCGGTTTCGGGGTCGTCAACACCAATTTTTTCCAGAGTTAAGAGGAGAAAGTGACTGCCGCCCAGAAACCAGACCGCGGTGAAGATAAGATGCAGGTTGACATCACTGGGGCCGTTGAGGCGGCCCGCCATCTCCCGGCACAGGGCCAGAGCTTGTCGATGTTCTGGTGATGAACGGGCAAAATCCTGGAGGATCAGCTGGGTCTGCTGCAGAGTTTTGAAAACCTTCCAGCGCAGATCCCAGTTACCCGCCAGCAGGTCATCAACAATATCGAATGAGGGTACCAGACTTCTCATGGGCAGTATAAACGATACCTGAAATTAATTTACTGGTTTTACTTAATGGGAGTGTAAATGGTTTCTGTGATTTTGAATAATACACCAAGATATTGATCAGGACAACTCTTAACTTATATTCGGCTGTCTCTGGCGCGAGAGTCACACAGGACACCCTAAAGAAAGCTTAACTTGCCGAACCTCATTGTAATGATTGAAGTGGCGAAAATCAGAATGCTGAACCGGTCGGAGATGAACAGAAACCGTTTGCTTTTTTCCATATTTTCCGCCATTAAACAGATAGTAAACTTTTTTAAATTTATTAAGCAGAGGAGCTCAGGTTATGCCTTACGTTAATATCAAAGTCGCAGGGGAATTAAGTCGGGAACAGAAAGCTGAAATATGTGAAGGAGTTACAGAGGTTATCGCCCGGGTGGCGCACAAACCTAAGGATGCGGTTCTGATTTTTATAGATGAGGAAGAACGTGATAATATAAGTAAAGGGGGAGTGCTGCTTTCGGAGCTGGCCAAGTGATGATTGAATTTTAAAACGAGTGCCCTGAATTTCAGATATTATTCGCAGATGAGGTTCTAAAATGAAAAAGTTATTCAAGTCTTTGCTTATTGCCGCAGGGTTTGGAGTTGTGCTTCTGGTTGTTGGCAGTATGGTCTTGAAGTTCTATTTCAATGAAGCCCGTCTGCGCTCTCTGCTGCTGCCGCCTCTGCGCGGCGCTTTGGGGCGTGAAGTTGATATCTCCACGATCAGCATTGACCTCTTCCGAGGTGTAAAGATCGGCGGTCTGATTATCAAAGAGGCCGATGCTCTAACTGATTTTGTGACCGTCGAGGAGTTGGGGTTAAGTTATTCGTTGTTGCCGCTGTTGCAAAAACGTCTGGAGATCGGCCGGATCTGGCTTGATGAGCCGGTAATCAAAATATACCGGAACCGGAATGGCAGTTTTAACTTTTCCGATTTGCAGATATTAAAACCGGCCCCCGGCGAGGCAGATCGAAAACCTCAAACTCAGGGTGACAGTAAAAAATCGCCGCCGGCCGCGACCTTGCCGCTGGCACTGGTCGTGCAGCGTTGTGATATCTCTGGAATAAAACTTTCCTTTGTCGATAAAAACGGCGAGTTGCCCAAGGTCGATTGCCAGGCTGATTTGACGACAAAACTTGATCTTGGTAACTTACAGCCGGAGTCGGTTAAGGTTGCGGGTGAGCTTAAATTTTTGTTGACAGCTGAACATAAATCTCTTCGTTCTGAAGCCCGCGGAGTCATTAATTTTGACCGAGCAAAGATTACATATGAGATTGATCTCAAACAGCAGGAACAAGCCTGTACTTTAAGCGGTTCGGTAAGTGATTATCTGGCTGCAGAGCCGGTAATCGTACTTGATTTGACTGCGGCCCGGCTTGATCTTGCCTATCTTGCGGGTCTGGGGCAGCAGTTTGCCCCTCCAGCAAGCCCGGTCGAGAATGTTGCTGATAAACCCGGGAAGACAGTTAAACCGGCACCCAAACAGCAAACCCCGCCATTATTGGTTGCGAGCGGGAAAATAGATATCAAAGAGGCCCGTTATGAGAATTACCGGGTAAATAATCTTTTCCTCAACTACTCTTATGAAAAAGCGGTTTTAACTTTAAGTGATTTGCGGGGCTTGCTGGCGGATGGGCGGTTGACCGGGGCCGCAGTTATCAAACCGTTTATGCCACAACCTGAATTTAAGGGGAGTTTCTCTCTTTCCGAGCTGGATCTTTCTAGTTTGACAGCGATGGCCGCTCCCCGGATTGGAGACAATCTTTACGGTACCGGAAGCGGGGAGTTTAAGTTTTCTGGTCGCGGGGCCGATGCCGACACAGTGAAACAGACTTTATCACTTGACGGTAAATATTCGCTGCACCAGGCCGGGATGCGTAAACTGCCGCTGACCCGGGCTCTTTCGCAACTTCTCGGATTAAAGCAGCTGGAAGAGGTGAAAATGGACGAGTTCGCGGGCAATCTCCGGGTTTCCAGAGGAGAGGTGAAACTCAACAGCTCCTGGCATGGGGATTATCTGAGCGGCAGCGCCATCGGTGATATCGGTCTCGACGGGGATCTTGATCTGCCGGTTAATCTGATTTTAAGTAAAGATTTGAGTGCCGGCCTGGCTCAGCGGTACGCCTGGATGAAAGAGACCTTCAACGAGAAGGGTGAAGCGGTGCTTGATATCTATCTTAAGGGAACCCTGTCCCAACCCAAACTGCGTTTAAACAGATCCAAGGTCAGTCAACGGTTGCAAAAGAAACTTGAGAAAAAAATTCTGCAGAAACTGGAGAAGAGACTGGCCGACGATGATCATAAAGCAAACGGTAAAACTGATTCCGCCAAAGATCTTCTGCGTCAGCTTCTGCAGAAATAACGATTTTCTGGCGACTCGACTCAACTTGACCTTTACATGTGTGGTGAAATTTGCTATCCCTGTCGGTTGGAGATATTTGGCAGGTGAAGAGATTTGTGATTAAAATTCCAGGAGAATGCGAATGGCCGTTATTGTTCAATATATCGTGGTCAGAAATGGAGAGCAGAAGATGACTTTTACCTCTAAAAAAGAGGCTGATGCTTATGATAAACTTCTCGATATTTCTGATCGGATGTACACTTTTTTAGAGTCCTCAAAACTTGAAATGGGGGCCGATCAACTTGAGGAATTAGCGTTCTTTCTCGCTGAAAACCGGGAGTCCGCGATCGGTCTTTTGCGTGGGGGCAAGGCCGGCAAAAAGCCGGTAGTGGCAAGTAAAGCCGTGGTTGCAGATAAAAAACGCACCCCGGCACCCCGGAAAAATGCGAAAGGCCGCAGCAAGACTCCGGCGAAGCTTGTTATCCCTGCCGCCAGCGGTGCCTAATTGATTCGAGAGCGGTCTTTGCGTAAGTCTCTTTTAGAGGTCACCGTACTTCTGTTTCTGCTTATTCTCGGTTCTGCCTGCCAGGAACCGGGCTCGCAAATGGGTTCTCATCTGACAAGGTTTGATGACCTGGCTGGAAAAGGAGTGCGGATCGGAATTGTTGATCCTGATCTGGGGCCGGCGGGTCGCTATGCGGTTGCGGTCTTAGAAAAACTTAAGCTCTCTGATGCGACTGCAGCTGCAGCCATAAACAATAATATTGTTACATCTGAGAGTCATGTGCGGGCTTTGCTTGATAAGCTTAGGCGGCGTGAAGTTGATGCTGGATTTATTTACCGCAGTGATGCTCAGACAGCAACTGAAAGTTTGAATGTAATTGAAATTCCCACCTCATTCTCAGTCTCTCCCGAATATGCTCTAGCCCGGATACAGGGCAGCTTATACCCAGATGAAGCTCTCGATTTTATTGTCTGGCTTATGGCTCCGGCTCAGCGTGAAACCTGGGTTAAATATGGTTTCAATCCGCTGTCGGCTTCCGCATCTGCGGTTAAGGTTCCCCCTGCCGTTGTTTCAGCGAAGACGGCTTCAAAGGTCAATTTGACAGTTTTTGCCGCCGCAGTTTTTTACGATATTTTAAGAGACCTGGCGCAAAAGTATATGAGCCTTAACCATATTGAAATTGCGTGTGAATTTGCCGGTTCCGGAAAACTCTATCAGAAGATTGAACAGGGGGCGCAGGGCCGCTATGGCGCCGATATTTTTCTTTCTGCGGCCCCGCGTTATGTGATCGAACTTGTAGATTCCGGTCTCGCAGATCACCGGCAGATATTTATGCGTAACGATCTGGTGGTCGGGGTGATCAAACCTTGAAAATTTATAGTTTTTCAGCTCTGGTAACCGCACTGGTAATGATCGCGGGGCTTTTTTTCAGCTCCCCTTTTGTTGCTCTGCTCAAGTCATTCACGATTGCCGACGGTTTCTCCGCTCTTTTGAACCGTCAGGTAATGATGGTCGTCATTACCTCTCTGGTAACGGCCCTGTTAGCTACCGGGTTGGCCGCAGTTGTCGGCACCATCTTAGGCTACTACTTCACCTTCCATAAAAATGCCGGCAGTCGCTGGCTTAAAACCTTTTTTTCGCTACCTTTAGTTCTGCCGCCGTCGGCCGCCGGCTACATGCTGTTACTGGCTTTCGGCCGTTACGGGCTTATTGGCGCCCCGCTTTACCAGACTTTTTCAGTACAAATAATGTTTACCGTATCAGCTCTGGTTTTAGCACAATTTTTTGTTGTTACCCCTTTGATGATGCAGGCCGCAAGTTCAGCTTTCCAGCAGGTGCCGGATTCCTTAGTCAAAGCCAGTCATTCATTAGGTGCGGGTGAATTCACAACCTTTATCAAGGTTTTGCTGCCGCTGTCAAAGCCGGTGCTTCTGGCCGGGGCGATTACCGCTTTTGCCCGGGCTATTGGTGAATTCGGGGCGACCATGATGGTTGCCGGGCGCTTGAAAACCATCCCCATAATGATTTATGTAAAAGCTATGGGTGGTGATGCTGGCGTGGCCGATGGTCTTTCACTGTTATTGGTTCTGCTCTCTTTCACGGTTTTAATGCTGGTCAATGTGATTGGGGAGCGCCACTGATGAGCCTGGAGTTAAATGAAGTTTCACTCGAAATTGACCGAGAGCTGATTCTTGATCGGGTCAGTCTGAAATTGCCTGCCGGCCAGTCTCTGGTGGTTTTAGGCAACTCCGGTGCGGGAAAAAGTAAACTGCTGGAAGTTATTGCCGGCCTCATTCGCAATCAGTATGGTCGGATAGCTTTTAGAAACCGGGAACTGACGCCATTGCCCCCGCAGGAGCGGGGTGTGGGCTTTGTTTTTCAGGACTATGCACTCTTTCCGCATATGAACGCCGGGGAGAATATTCTTTTCGGTTTAAATGCCCGTAAAGCGAGCTCGGCGGAGAAAAGCAAATGGCTCAAAGCTGTAACTGAAGAGCTGAGAATTGACCATCTGCTTGAGCGTTTTCCGGCGGAACTTTCCGGCGGCCAGCAGCAGCGGGTCGCTCTGGCCCGGAGTATGGTGTTACGGCCCGAGGTTCTTTTGCTCGATGAACCGCTTTCAGCTCTGGATGCCGCCAGTCGTGAAAGATTGGCGCTGTTGATCAAAAGGATTCAGAAAAAGTATAAAGTGACCATGATCTATGTCACTCATGATCATAATGAAGCTCGTTTTATGGGTGATCAGGTGCTGGTTTTGGAGGCGGGTAAAGTTGTGCAGATTGGCAGTCCGGAGGTGATTTTCGCTCGGCCCGGTTCCCGTTTTGTCGCCCATTTTACGGCGACCAGAAATATTTTTCCGGGCCGGATTGTTGATCAATATGATGACCGGAGAGCTCTGGTCGAATTTCCCGGCGGTCGGCTCATATCAGCTTCTTTTCCGGAAGCCGGGGCTGAGGTTTGGGTTTGTCTGCGGCCGGAGCACTTGGCTCTGGTTTCGAGTGAGACGGCGGCCGGCGAATTGACCGGTAATGTGGGAAAAGAGCCGGCTGGCGCAAATCAGCTTAATGGTTACCGGATTAATCAGTTTATTCCCCAGGGCGGGGTTACGGTGCTGGTTGAACTTGAGAAAGAGGGTGCCCGACTCATGGTGTTCAGTTCCAGTCGCAAGGTTGAACAGAAAGAGCTGGTTGTCGGCAGTGAGGTTAAGCTGGCTGTTGCCGCAAGCCATGTTCACTGTCTGCCGCGGCAACCTGATGACATCTACTGTCAGCCGTACATCTCCTGATAATACTTCTGATAACTGCCATCGCGAACCTGATTCAGCCATTCCTGATTATCAAGATACCAGTCGATTGTCATCTCCATACCTTGAGCCAGGTTGGTCTGAGGTTCCCAACCGAGATCTTTTCTGATTTTATCCGCATCAATCGCATAGCGTTGATCATGGCCTTTGCGGTCACCGACGAATTTGATCAGCTCAGTCCGGGCCCGGCCGTCAGGCAGGAGGCCGAGGCGGCGGTCGAGAGAGTTGCAGAGCAGCTTGACCAGTTCAATGTTTTCCAGCTCGTTGCGGCCGCCGATATTGTAGGTCACGCCACTTTGCGCCTGATTCATTACCAGCTCCAGAGCCCGGCAATGGTCTTCGACATAGAGCCAGTCGCGGACATTTTTGCCGTCGCCGTAAACCGGCAGAGCAAGGCCTTCCAGAGCGTTGCTGATCATTAATGGGATCAATTTTTCGGGAAACTGCAGAGGGCCGTAATTATTTGAACAGTTGGTGATCAGGGTATCGAGTTTGTAGGTGTGGTGATAGGCTCTAACCAGATGGTCGGCTGAAGCTTTGCTGGCGGCGTAAGGGCTGTTGGGGCTGTAGGGGGTAGTTTCAAGGAAATATCCCTCAGCGCCTAAAGAGCCGTAGACTTCGTCAGTTGAAACCTGGAGAAAACGGCACTTGCTATCATTTTCACCGCAGTAGTTCCTGAAGGCTTCGAGCATGGTGAACGTGCCGACAATATTGGTTTCAATAAAGGCCGCGGGCCCGGTGATACTGCGGTCAACATGGGATTCAGCGGCAAAATTGACGATGAAATCAGGTTTTTCCGTTTGCAGGAGTTTATCAACCAGTTCACGATCACCGATATCGCCGTGGGCAAAAAGGTAGCGGGAATCAGCCGTAAACTCTTTTAAGTTTTCCGGGTTGCCGGCATAGGTTACAGCGTCCAGGTTGATTATGTGGTAGTCGGAAAAGTCATTGAGCAGCAGGCGGATAAAATTACTCCCGATAAAACCAAGGCCGCCGGTGACCAGAACTGTTTTCATGGTTATCTACTATCCTTCTTCGGCTAAAATTTCTTCAAGATAAGTGCGGTAGGGTGAGGCCGGCATTTTTTGCAGGGTTTCGTTCAATTTACGATTGTCAATAAAATCCATTCGCCAGGCAACTTCTTCGATACAGCCGAATTTTAACCCCTGGCGTTGTTCCAGAGTGCCGATAAAGAGGCTGGCTTCAAGCAGGCTCTGATGGGTGCCGGTATCAAGCCAGGCGACGCCGCGGCCGATTTTCTGGACATTGAGCTGCTCTTTTTCGAGATAGATTCGGTTTAAGTCGGTGATCTCCAATTCGCCTCGGGCCGAGGGTTGCATGGCCGCAGCGAGTTCACAGACCTTATTGTCGTACACATAAAGGCCGGGAACCGCATAGTGTGATTTGGGGAGCTTTGGTTTCTCTTCCAGACTGATGGCTTTGCCGTCGGCATCAAATTCGACGACGCCGTAACGTTCCGGATCTTTAACGTAGTAGCCGTAAACCAGAGCTCCACCGTTGAACTCACGGATTGGATCTAAGAAGAGATATTTACCGTAAAAAATATTGTCGCCTAAAATCAGGCAGGCCGGCTGGTTGTCAATAAACTCGCGGCCCAGAATAAAGGCCTGGGCAATTCCCTCAGGATGCTCCTGAACCTTATAGCTGAGTTTGATGCCGATATCAGTACCGTCACCTAAAAGGTCTTCAAAACGGGGCAGATCCTGCGGCGTCGAGATAATCAAAACCTCACGAATTCCGGCCATCATCAAGGTTGAAAGCGGATAGTAGATCATCGGCTTGTCGTAGATTGGCATCAGCTGCTTGCTCGCGGTTTTCGAAAGCGGATAGAGCCGGCTGCCGGCTCCCCCAGCTAAAATAATTCCTTTATTTACGGCCATTTCAGGTTTATCCTTTTGCTGTCGGTTCTGGTTATACTTTAAGTACGATCTATTTCCGATTAAATTCAGGGGCTTCCTTTTTCAGAAATGCTCCGACTCCGGCTCTGAAATCTGCAGTCCTTGAGGCATTGATAATTCCCTGGCGTTCAGCTTCAATATATTCAGTTAAGGATAATCCCGGCATTTTTGCGAGAATATCCTTGGTTGCCGCCTGGGCCCGGCGCGGCCCATTGGTTAATGATTCAACCAGCTTAATGGCACTGCTCTCGGCTTTACTGCTTTCGACAAAACGGCTGACTAAGCCCATGGCAGCTGCCTCTTTACCATCGATGCGACCGTTAGTAAGAAAAAAATCTGCTGCTCGCGCTTTTCCTAAAGCCTCGATAACAGCAAAACTGCTGCCGCCGTCAGGAACTGCAGCAATTCCGATGTAACCTGCAACAAAAAGGGCATTTTCGGTCGCCAAGCTGATATCCGCCGCTAACGCGAGGCCGACACCAGCACCGGCACAGACCCCGTCAATCAATGAGACAAAGACCTTCTCCATCCGCCGGATTGCCAATGCCGTAGCATTCAAAGTTGCTGAAAGTTCTTCTATGGTATTGGTAATTATGTTCTTATCAATGCCCTGCTGAAAACTGACCAGATCACCACCACCGGAAAATATTGGTCCTTCTGCTTCCAATAGTACCGCTTCGACTTCATCATCCCAGCGCAGTTCACGGACTGCATCCCAGAGATCTTTAGCCATCTCTGGGCTATATGCATTGGCTTTTTCCGGTTGATTAAGTTTGAGCCGGGCGTAGCCGTTAAGTTTTTCAATGGTGACAAATTTTTTCATGAGAATCCTGTATATATTTTACACATTGCAATAAAGTTAATTCGACCGCACTTCATACTCAATTAAAGCTCAGTTTGTCAACGTTTAACAAAAAATACTTGACAGCAAAACACCTCATAAGCTATAAGCGCCACACTTTGTTCCTCGGTAGCTCAGTCGGTAGAGCGGGTGGCTGTTAACCACTAGGT
>JAOZQE010000127.1 GCA_029932385.1 bacterium
CTTTATTGCCAAGGAGAATGTTAAGATGTGTCGGCTAAGTGCCATAGTTTCAGATAGTTACTTTTCCCCCATGGAAAATATCATGGCCCTGGAAACCATGAAAGAAGGCCATGATGGTTCCGGGCTCGGTCTGGTCTTGCGTGATCTCGGCGGTGAGTTCCTGGGATTAAAAGAGTTCCCCATCCTCTCCGGCATCTGCAGCAAAGAGGGTTTGAGGGTCATGGATGAATACATGGTCAAACTCGGTTTCAAGACTAAACACCTTTGGAACCCACGCATCAAAGACTACAGCGGTGATATGAAAGCTCGCGGTTTCTACTTTGCTCGAGCCTATGAGTACCCGGAATGGGCCGAGGAGTCCAGCCCGGAGATTCAGCATGAGTTGCTGACTAAAACCCGCCTGGAGTTACGAGATATGGGGAAAAACGATGATTCAATTATCATCTTCTCTTTCTGGCCTGACCTGATCACTTTAAAAGAGGTTGGTGACCCGCTTGATGTCGGGCTCTTTTTCGGCCTCGATAAAAAACCCTTGCTTGCCAAAAATATCTTTGCCCAGGGCCGCCAGAACACCAACTACGCCATCAACCTCTACGCCTGTCATCCCTTCTTTCTTGAAGGCTACTCAACCATGACCAATGGCGAGAATACCGCTTTTATCCCGATTCGCGAGTTCCTTACCGGCCGCGGCCTGCCCGGCTATGTCGGCTATCGCAGTGACAGTGAGGTTTTCTGCCATATACTTCACTATATGCGTAAGCAGTTGAACTTCCCTTTGAAATACTACAAAGACGTTATCACCCCGCTCTTCGATCGGGAAATGGGTGAGCGAACCGACAAGAATGCGATTGAGTTGATCAAGCGAGTATTGCGGCCTTTAACCATCGACGGCCCCAACTGCACTATCGGCACCGATATCGACGGTACCGTTTTTATGGCTCAGGATTCCAAGAAGTTGCGCCCCGGTGTCATCGGCGGAGTCCCCGGCAAATATGCCTTGATGTCGGAGATCTGCGGGGTTGATGCCGTAGTTCCCGAGCGTGATCGCAGCAAAGATGTTTTCCCCATGAAATACGATATGGTGATGATTAATAAAGATGCCAAGGAGATCAAGGTATGGAATCAAAGATACGGCTCGATGTCAACGGTCAACTGACCCTAAAAGAGCTGCCTTATATAATCAAGTGGGAATCAGACAAGTGCACGCGCTGCGGCCAGTGCACCACCGTCTGCCCGCAGAAAGCGATTGAACCGGCGGTTCTGGTTCAGCGACTGGTTACCTCAGAGGGGCCTCTGCCGCTGCCGCAAACAGTACGCCAGGTGGGTCAGGGAATCAGACAGGTCACCGACATTGAACGTTACTGTGTCGGCTGCGGCATCTGCTCGCAGGTCTGCCCCAATGATGCGATCTTTCCGGAATACAACCCGGTCAACAAGTTCGCCTTTCATAAAAACCAGGGTGGTGATCCCTACAAACGCGGCGGACGGCGGAACAGTACTGAAACCTCGACCCTGGACAAACTTAAGTTCACCCGCATCTCGATGCTCACCGACCCGGCCCTCGATGCCGCACGGCATGAGTTTCATATCCGCACCCTTTTAGGCCGCAACCTCGCCCCTGAAGCAATGCCATTGATAATCAAGGACGATGAATTAGGTCTTGACGAAATGGCATACATCCCACCGGTGCGTGAGATCTTTCCGATCCGGATTGGCGGCATGTCATTTGGCGCCCTCTCTCCCCATATGTGGGAAGGTCTGGCAATGGGGGTTGCCTACTTAAATGAAGTTGAAAATATCCCGGTGGTTATGTGTACCGGTGAGGGCGGCATGCCGCCGCGCCTGCTGAAATCACGTTTTCTAAAATATTTCATCCTCCAGATCGCTTCCGGCTACTTCGGCTGGGATGAGATCATCCACGCCATCCCCGACATGCAGGAAGATCCGGCCGCAATTGAGATCAAGTACGGTCAGGGCGCAAAACCGGGTGACGGCGGTCTTCTGATGGCCTTCAAGGTGCTGGATCTGATCTCCAAGGTCCGCGGGGTTCCGATGCGGGTTGATCTGGCATCACCGCCGACCCATCAGACCAAATATTCGATTGAAGAGGCAGTCGCCAAGATGCTCACCTCGATGTCGATGGCCTTCGGTTTCCGGGTGCCGGTCTATCCCAAGATTTCGGGGTCACAGACGGCAACTGCGGTTTTAAATAACCTCGCCCGTAATCCTTTCGCCGCCGCCTTGACGATTGACGGTGAAGATGGCGGTACCGGAGCCGCCTACAATGTCTCAGTTGACAAGATGGGCCATCCGATTGCCTCAAATTTACGTGAATGTTATCTCAACCTGGTCAAAATCGGCAAACAGAATGAACTGCCGCTCTTTGCTGCCGGTGGGGTTGGTAAAACCGGCTCTTTAGCAGCTAATGCCGCCGCCTTAATCATGCTCGGAGCCTCCGGAGTTGATTGCGGAAAATATATCATGCAGGCGGCCGCAGGCTGTCTTGGTGACGAATATAACCGCTGCAATCTCTGTAATATCGGTCGCTGTCCCAAGGGAATTACAACTCAGGATGCCCGCCTCTACCGGCGCCTCGACCCCGATAAAGTTGCCGAACGGGTTGTTGATGTGTTCAAAGCAGCTGATTCCGAACTCAAAAAGATCTTTGCACCGATGGGTCGCAGCACCCAACTGCCGATCGGCATGTCTGACGGTTTAAGTATCAGTGACAAGGCAATTGCCGACCAGCTGCAGATCAATTACGCCAGCTAAAACCGGCCCGACTCTGTAAATTTAGAGAAAGATACATAGCTTACGCGGACAATTCCCGCAGATCGCAAGCAGGCGACCTTATCAGAACATTTATTCTTATCCTTGATAAGGAAAGAAATCATTGTTCTGCAAGTTACTAATAAGCAAAAAAAAGCTTTAACTATTTATCATTTCAGGTCAAACAATGTACGAAATTAATGGTATTGTAGATAATCAGAGGGTTCCTTCCAAGAATCTGGAAGAGCAAATTCAGGCCGCCGTCAAAGATGGTGAACGTGATTTGCGTATTATTGCTGACGGCCAACACGGCATCGGCGGCCGGCTCTGGCCAACTCCGGAAGATAAAAAACTGATCATTGACGGAACTTCGGGTCAGCGGGTCGGCGGCATGGGTATGATGGGCACCAAGATCATCATCAACGGCTCCTGCTCGGATGATACCGGCTGGCTTAACTGCGGGGCTGAAATTACAGTTTTGGGTGATGTCGCTAACGGTGCCCATAATGCCGGTGCCCAGGGAAAACTTTATGTTCAGGGTGGCGGCGGCGCCCGCTGTGACACCATGACCAAGTTCAACCCGCGCTTTGCCCCGTTACAATCCTGGTATTTCCGTGATGTTGGGGACTCTTTCGCTGAATTCAAAGCTGGCGGGATCTCGGTTGTCTGTGGGATAAATCCACGACATCCCCGAAGTGTTCTAGGCTATCGCCCCTGTGTCGGCATGGTGGGTGGAACTATCTACTTCCGGGGTACGGCTGATGACTACAGCCGCAAAGACAGTCGCCTGGAGGAGTTGAATGATCAGGACTGGGAATGGCTGATCAGCAACATGAAGCCCTACCTTGAAGCAATTGACCGGCTTACCTACCTTGAAGAACTGACTAAAACACGCAGCGACTGGCATAAAATTGTGGCTTTAGCCCCGGCCGAACGCAGCAGCATCGGCGGCGGCCGACTGCCGATGGATAAATTCCGTCTCGAAACCTGGGACAATGAAGTCGGTAGAGGCGGCATTGTCGGTGATCTGCTGCCGATAGAAGATCGTACTATTCTCCCCTATATCACTTACGCCGAAGACCGGCGTTTCTATCCGACCTGGGATAATAATCGTTTTGAGGCCCCCTGTACTTACAACTGCCCAACCGGAATTCCGACCCAGACCCGAACTCGCTTGATTCGTGAGGGCCGGCTCGAAGAGATGCTGGATCTGGTACTCGAATATTCACCCCTGCCGGCAACCGTCTGTGGCAAGGTCTGCCCGAACCCGTGTATGGATGCCTGCAGCCGTAATATTTTTTTACGGGAACCGGTCGAAATCGGCTATCTCGGGAGCCTGAATCTGGAAACCGAAGCCCCGGCAAAAGCTGAAGCCCGCAAGGAAAATGTTGCCGTTATCGGCGGCGGCCCGGCCGGTCTGGCAGCGGCCTGGCGCCTCGCCCTCGATGGTATTAATGTTACAATATTCGAAACCGAGGATAAACTGGGTGGAAAAATTTATCAATGCATTCCGGAAGAACGACTCCCGCGGGAAATCCTCAATGCTGAACTTGAGCGTTTTAAATCACTCGGAGTTGAAGTTAAAACAAACAGTGCCGTTACAACTGAAAAATTTACTGAAATTGAAAATGATTTTGATGCCATCGTTCTTGCCGGTGGAGCTCATGCGCCGCGCACGATTCCGTTTCCAGGATATGAAGATGTAATTCCCGGCATAACTTTTCTGAAAGCTTTAAATAACCGGCAGCCGATCAAACTGGACGGCCAACGGGTCGTGATTATCGGAGCCGGTAATGTGGGTATGGATATCGCGGTCGAAGCCTACAATTCCGGTGCTGAATCGGTAATCGCGGTTGATATTCAGGCTCCGGCAAGCTTCGGCAAGGAGCAGCAGATGGCGGCCGCCCGCGGCACCCGGATTCTCTACCCGAAATTTACCGATCGCTATGTTAAAGATGAAAAAAAGATCTACTTCAAGGATGGCAGTTATCTCGATGTTGACGCTGTTCTGATATCCATCGGAGAGAGCCCCGAGCTCGATTACCTGCCTGAAGATATGGCTAAAGACCGGGGCTATTTGGTCGTCGATCAGTGGGGCCGGACCAACCGGAAGGGTCTCTACGCCGCCGGCGATGTTACTGCTCCGGGACTTATCACTCACGCCCTGGGTGCCGGCCGTTATACTGCTCAGGCGGTACTGGCCGATTTTGACAGTATCACTCTGGCTGACCGAAATCCGATCATGGTTGACTACGATCGGATAAGATCTGAATATTATGAACGAGACCGGCAGAAAACTGCGGAAGATGGTGACACGGAAGCTCTACGCTGTCTCTCATGCGGTACCTGCCGTGACTGCTCAACCTGCGAAGAGTCCTGCTTTCGCGGGGCGATCACCCGTGAAGAGACCGAGGACGGCGGCTACGAATATGTGGTCAATGAAGACCAGTGTATCGGCTGTGGCTTCTGCGCGGCGGTTTGCCCCTGCGGCATCTGGCAAATGAATCCTGCGTTATAGCAGGCTCATCTGCGGCGTCAATCTGCAATTTTTGTCACAACGACGTACTAATTGTACGCC
>JAOZQE010000128.1 GCA_029932385.1 bacterium
TATCCGTTCCATCCCAACCATGATTATCTTTGTCGGCGGCATTGAAAAATCTCGCCAATCTGGAGCACTGGACAGTACAGCTATTACCAGTTGGGTACGCAGCCAGCTAACTTAAGATGGCTATCGTGGAGCTTTATATGCCTAAAATAGAACCATTTGAAAAACACAGCGATGCATATGATGAATGGTTCAAAAAAAATATTAATCTGTATGAAGCTGAATTGGAAGCAATCCACCAGTTAATTCCTCCGCCTGGAGCGGAAGGTGTGGAAGTGGGAGTCGGCTCCGGAAAATTCGCGGCACCACTTGGCATAAAAATCGGAGTTGAGCCATCAGAAAAGATGACAATCAAAGCTAGAAGGCAGGGCATCAATGTTTATCCCGGCGTAGCGGAAGAGTTGCCTTTTTCAGACGACAGGTTTGATTTTGTACTGATGGTAACAACCATCTGCTTTGTTGATGATATCATCAAATCTTTCAGGGAGGCATTTAGGGTATTGAATCCCGGTGGGTGCATCATTGTAGGATTTGTAGACAAAGAAAGCGAATTGGGTAGACAATATATTGATAAAAAAGAAAAAAGTAAATTTTACAAAAATGCTACCTTTTTCTCTACTCAAGAAGTGCTGAAACATCTCCAGGAAGCAGGCTTTGAGATCGAAAAAATCAGGCAGACTCTTATTGCCGGAGAATTGCCGAAAACCATTCTGGATGACTTTGGGAAAGGTGCCTTTGTTGTAATCAAAGGGGTGAAATAAGATCAGTTATTAAAAGATAAATTTGACATTCTCCTTTTGAGTATTATATTATATATTAACAGTTGTTATGCTGGTTTATTTTTAACGTTACGAGGAGATTAGTCATGCCAAGAGGAGACGGAACGGAACCGCCATCTGGCGGCCGCATCAGAAGAGGTGGGGGCGGTGGCCCTTTAGCTGCTGGCCCGGATGGGCAATGTATCTGTCCGAAGTGTGGTTACAAGATAGAACATGTAGTTGGACGACCTTGTAACCAGACGGATTGTCCTAAGTGTGGGACAAAGATGACGCGAGAGTGAAACGGACAGTAATCATCACTGACACAAAAAAGAGGGAAGCAAATGCATATTTCAAAGATTATCAAGACAGCACAGGATGAAGGAAAAGAGAAGCACGTTCCGCACCTGGAAATTGATCAAGGCTATAAAACAAGCCATGACATAATAAGGGTTGTGGTGGGCCATGAAACCGACCATCCCAATACGGTCGAGCATCATATTTCCTGGATCGAGCTGTACGGTGTAAAAAAAGATAGCGATCAGGTCATCAACTTAGGTCGCGCCGCCTGTACTCCGGTCTATTCCAACCCGAATTTCCGATTTCAGATCAACCGAATCGAAGAGTTTAAATCTTTCTATGCTCTGGCCTATTGCAATATTCATGGGTTGTGGACCAATTCTTTAGAGTGCTGAGAAAGGAATGAACGCACACCAGTAGCTAATAGGACCGATTCTGAGCGCTCTTACAGTTGAAATGTTCATGCAGGGAGTTCGCACGGTGTTTAGCTAACAAATATTTCATGAGGAGGCTGGATGGCAAAAAAAAATAACCGCCTCACAATCACCATTATTTATGACAATGAAGCCCGGAGCCATGAACTTCAGGCCGACTGGGGGTTCTCCTGCCTGGTTCAGGCGTATGGCAGAAAAATCCTGTTTGATACCGGCGCAAGAAGCGATATCCTTTTTGCAAACATGAAAAAATTACATATCGATCCTAGTGAAATTGACGAAGTCTTTATTTCCCATGGTCATTGGGATCACATCGGCGGACTTGCCGATTTTCTCAATATAAATCCGGTCAAAGTCTTTATTCCCACATCTCTCACCAGCCTACAAGGCGCGACGTTTATTCGAATCAGTGAGCCATTGCGGATTCATGACAACATTTTCTCCACCGGCGAACTCGTAAATGAAGAACAATCTCTTGTTATTAAAGGTGAAGAAGATATTGTCGTTATTGCCGGATGTTCCCATCCCGGCGTCAAACAAATTCTACATGCAGCCTCTCAATTCGGTCAAGTCAGAACCTTAATCGGCGGCCTGCACGGATTTAATGATTTTGATCTTTTTGAAAATCTTGATCGCATATGTCCGACTCATTGCACCCGATACAAGTCGGAAATAGCATCTCGATATCCTGAAAAGTATATTCCCGGAGGAGCAGGCCAGATAATTGAAATAGTTTAGAACGATGCCGACAATAACCACCCTAAATATTTTCACCCTGCTGCGGGAGGCCCACCCGCTCCTCTATATCGGTCTTCTGTTGCTTTGCGGATACGCCGGCGGCGAATTTGCCCATTTTTGCAAATTTCCCCGGGTCAGCGGTTATCTCGTCACGGGCATCTTGCTCGGCCCCTCCGGCATCGGGCTTTTCCATAGCCATCTGGTTCACCAAGAGCTTAACCTTATCACCCATATCGCCCTGGGTATCATCGCCTTTTCCATCGGCGGTTCGCTGGAGATACGAAAAATTACCAGCCTCGGGCGCCAGATCGCCTGGATCACCATCTGCCAAACCCTGGGTGCCGTACTGGTTACAACAACCATTCTCACTCTCACCCTCCCCGTCTTTTGCCAAACAGCTGATTTTAACTCCTTATGGCATCTCTTTTTTCCCGTCGCTCTGACGGTTGGTGCGATGTCCGCCGCTACAGCACCGGCGACCATTCTGGCAGTCATCCATGAATATCGGGCTCGAGGCCCCTTCACTTCGACGCTACTGGGAGTCGTCGCTCTTGATGACGGCCTCACAATCATCCTCTATACCCTCGCAACGACTATCAGTGGCAGCCTGCTGCATATGGAGAAACTCAACTGGCAAAAACTGCTCTTCTCCTCCATCTACCCCATCTTGGTGGCACTGGTGATCGGAGCTCTGTTGGCAGCTATTATCCAATGGTTAATCCATCTGGTTCCTCGCTCCGGGGCGATGCTCGGTGTCATGCTTGGCTTTATCTTCCTGGGCAGTGGTCTTGCTCTGACCCTTAAGGTTTCACCCCTGCTTGTCAATATGATGATGGGCTTTACCATCGTCAACTGCGTGAAACACCATCACGATTTTTTTATCCAAATCGAGAGCCTGGAAGAGGCCATTTTCAGTATGTTTTTTACGTTGGCCGGGGCGCACCTCGAGATCGGGGCATTACAGACGGCCGGCGGTTTGGCCCTGATCATCATGGTCAGCCGCTTTACCGGCAAGTTTATCGGAAGCTGGTTCGGAGCTACGCTTTCTCAAGCCCCTTTGCTGATCAGACGCTATCTCGGCTTGGCTCTTTTACCCAAAGCCGGAGTCACCGTGGGATTAATTTTGGAGGCCGAGGGGATACTGGGAGAGCTTCCCTTTTTTGCCATGATCTTAAGCGGAGTCTTGGGATCAGTATTAATCAATGAACTCCTGGCCCCCTTGTTGACCCGTTTCGCCTTACAACGGGCCGGAGAGATCGAAAAATATTAGTACCTTACAGGTTATTTTCTGGTTTAAAAAACAAGAAAATATTAAGTGTTTCACAGGTTCTTTGTCGACAGGCAAAGGTTCTGATGAAAAAACTTATGCAAAGCTCTGATAAGAGTACTTATTTGCGGGCCGGAAAGACCCCGTTTGGGTTGCGGGATTTGTCCCCGCATTAGAGCCTTACAGGTATGGAGAATAGTTATGGAACAAGTGAGCGATGAGCGAGATCAGTGCACTCTTGCAACTTTGCTTGAAGGCCTGCCGGCCAGAAAATTACCACTGGTCGCCGCTACGGCAAGCATTGACGAAGTCGTCGAAGCCATGCTGCGCTTCCCCAACTCGCGCCTTCTCTATGTCATTGATCAGGAAGAACGACTGGTCGGAACCATCTCATTGGGAAGGCTGATAAGGAATGTCTACTACCACAACCAAACACCCCAAATCCATTCCCGCGCCATTATCGACATGCTCACAGCGACAAGCGCCAGGGATATTATGCAGACTTCACCCATCACCACAACCATGACCGAAGAGATCGCCAAGATCCTGCGCCGCATGATCGAACTCAACATCAAAGAGATCGCCGTCGTCAACAACGAAATGAGGGTGATCGGCGATCTGACAATCATCGACCTTCTAAAATTTATGCGTAAACCTTCGCCATTACCACCCCCCTGATCTCGACCTGAACTTCATTTTCCGATTGGTGGCCGTCATAATTGCCACCATGTCGGTATTTTACAAGAAATTGACGCAATTTGACATTCTCTTTAAGAAGATTATACTAATTTGTATATCGCCGGCGTTTATATCGGTCAACCCTATCTGGTTACCGATTCTCGTCATCATTTGCCGTTCAGGAAAGAGCGTTACTTATGGAATATAGAGATTACTACAAAATCCTTGGTATTGAACGAGATGCACCACAGGATGAGATTAAACGAGCCTATCGAAAACTGGCCCGTAAATTTCACCCTGACGTCAGCAAAGAGCCTGATGCCGAAAAAAAATTTAAAGAAGTGGGTGAAGCCTATGAGGTCTTAAATGATCCTGAAAAACGGGCCGCCTACGATAAATTCGGCAGCAAATGGCAATCGGGACAAGACTTTCAGCCGCCGCCGAACTGGGATGCCGGATTTGAATTTTCCGGGGCCGGATCCGGCGGTGCGCAACAGGCCGATTTCAGTGACTTTTTCTCGCAACTCTTTGGCTCCGGACAGTTTCGACAGAGCCGTAGCGGGACATTTTCAAGCAAAGGCGAAGATCAACATGCCCGCATTCTCATCACTCTGGCAGAGGCATGGCACGGCGCCAAAAAAACGTTTACCCTGACCAAACCGGAAATCAATGATCAGGGACAATTGATCAACCGTCATCACTCGATCACGGTTAGCATTCCCAAAGGGGTGACTGAAGGCCAAAAAATAAGACTTCAAGGTCAAGGTATGCCGGGCCACGGAGGCGCAGCTCATGGTGATCTTTATCTTGAAATCTCGTTTGAAAAAAATCCCCTTTTCAGAGCTGACAGACGTAATATTCACCTGACTCTGCCGGTCACTCCCTGGGAAGCTGCCCTGGGCGCAACGGTTGAGTGTCCCACGTTGAGCGGAGCCGTAAAATTAAATATTCCGGCCGGCTCTCAAAGTAACAGGAAGTTGCGTTTGAAAGGTCGCGGACTCTGCAGCGCCAGCCATAACGGCGACCAGATTGTCACCCTGCAAATAGTTATCCCGGAAGCGAAAACGGACAAGGAAAAAGAGGTCTATCGGAAGATGGCGGAAACCATGCCGATGAACCCCCGCCAATTCCTGAAAGGATACTAAAATGAAAAAGCAAATGACTATTTACACCTC
>JAOZQE010000129.1 GCA_029932385.1 bacterium
CTTCAGTGGTAATGAATATTATGAACTGGTGCGCTCAACGACACCCTCCGGCGAGCCGGTTGAACTGATAAATACCGTCCGCCCCTACGACGACCCTGAAACTGACCGTTTTTTCTACCGTTTCCGCAAAATCTACTCAACTATCGTCCATAAAACGCATATGGTTTTCAACCTCAACGATTCCGTGTTAAGCCGTTTCAAAGAACTTTTCATTGCAACGAAATGGCTCCAGAAACCCCATCTGGTCGGCTATGATGAACAGCTTTCAGCCAATCCTTTCCAGACTTTTGAACAGATACCGCCGCGCTCACGTTACCAGTTTCTCCTAGACAACAGCCATTACATCATCATGACCTTCATCCGGGGACCGGTCTGCAAAGGCCAGATCGCCTTGAATGTTATCAATGATCACTTCTGGGTCATGTTCATGGATCCGGATCATGATCTCAGCGTCAAACACCCCGGGTTCCTTAAATTTCAGGAAGATAATCTCAGAATGCCAATTGAAAAGGGCAGTCAGTTTAAGTTGAGAGATATTATCAAAGACCGAAAGCATTATCAAAAGAGGGTTGTGAACTATTATCATTCACGCCAGAATTTCTACATGTTCAACTACTACAAAGGACTCAACTATGATGCCATCTGGCGCGGCAACAAAGCTGAAGACGCTCCGTTACTGACAATCTACCGTCATTTCGACAGCGGTTCGGTACATAAAGGAGCCTTAGGGAACCTGCCGCGCACCCTCTGGGTTATCGATTACCCCCTGTTAGAACGAATATATTATGCCCTGGTTGCCGGCTTTGACGTTTTCGGCACCGTTGGCCACCAGGTAATGATTCGCCGCTATATGGATACGCTGCGGGTGGAGGGTGAGAGTGCGATGCTTGAGTTTCTGCCGCTGGATGAACGCCGGAATATCATGCAGGAGTGGAATATCGGCACCAAGCTTGACAAACTTAACTATCACAGCTCAAAAATGCCGGCCAAAATCGACTTCGCAACGGCGGATCATAAACGCGAATTCATCGAAACCCTGATCAAAGACCATTTCAACCCGAAATGCGGCATCGCCCTGGACCGGATAAATTATATATCCGCCGGTGAATCCTATCCCGAACTCCCCGAAGAGTACAAAAACATGAACCATTTTCTCCAGGGTTTCCGCGCGGCCGTGCGGCCCGGCACTCCGTTAGTTCAAACCCTGACTAGCACCAATGACAACCTCGCCTATCTCCGCATCCGGGTCAATGAAACCGATGATAAGGATGATGTCGTCGTCTCACTCGTGGTAAACCGCTGGCATGACAATGTCACGGAGATGTTTTTCGAGAAAAAACATCTTAATCACAAACTTGACAATATCGATTTTCTGCCCGGTTTCGTTGGCTCATATCCCAACTATCTCTATGATGTAAAATTGAGTGACCTGCCGGAATTTTTAGAGATGATAGACCACTTCGACATCAAAAATGGCAGCCTGGAAAAGATAAAAAAATTCGGTATAAATCGGGGAGAGGATAATTTTTGGGAGTACTTCGACTGGTTTCAGAAACGATTTTTAAAAGAAAATCCGATCTCGGCCGGACTGTTTGATCTTAATCGCTACTATTACAAAGCAGAGTAAAGCAATTTTGAGCGGGTACAGGCTGAAACTGCAACAGAAAAAAGCAAATAAGAACTTTTTTATGCTTGCATCATAATCCAATGGCAGGTAAAAGAACTAAGGTTTACGGTCGGTTTACGGCCCTCTATTCACCGGATAAGCCGGCATCAAAACCACCTGGATTTTACTTGTCGGCTAAGGAGAACTCCAAATGAACGAAATAAAAAAGTTTTTTACTGGAGGAATTGCAGTTCTTAGCGTAGTGATCCTGACATGGAGTCCGGCAATTGCGGCCCAGACATTTAAATCAACCCCCATCACCCTCAAAACCGCAGACCTAATCCCCCCGAGTATTATACAGGGCAGTAATTACAAGCTGGCTGATACCGTCCACAACAACGGGATTATCAACACCTACCAGGTTGATACCGATTACGGCTTATTTTTTGCCGAAAGCACTCCGGAGCTGCTAAACATAATTAATGATCTCAACGCCCTTGCCAATATGCAGAAACTGAGCCGCCTCGACACTTTCAAAAACTCGATGGTTTCTGGAGTCAAGGCCCCGTTCAAACTGGTCGGCAATATAGCAACTTCACCGGTTGAAAGTACGAAAAATATAGTTAAAGGAACCGGCGGTTTTCTCAGCAATCTTGGACGATCGGTCTACAGTAGCGATCCGCATCAGGCCAATATATTCAAGGTAGCTTTAGGTTACGATACCGCCAGGCGTGCCTTTGCCTATGAGTTTCTGATCAATCCTTATACAACCTTTGAACCCACCGAGGAACGTCTCGGAGAGATCGCCCGGGCCGCGGTGGCCGGAGGCATCGTCCCCCGGGCCGCCATTGTGACAGTTGGCGGAGTCGTCGGCACCTCACTCGCCCTGTCGGCAACCGCCAAAAGCATGAAGAAACTGGTGCGTGACAATCCACCCGGAGCTTTGGCAAAAATAAACCGGGACAAGCTGCTCACGATGGACGTTACACCGGAAATAATTAAGGCTTTTTTCAGTAATGATAACTATGATCCCGAAACCAGAACTATCCTGATCGGTGAACTGGAAACCATGAAAGATGTCAGCGGCCGCAGTTTTTTCATTGCCGCCGCAACTCTGGCAGTTGAAAACACCACAGCTCAACTCTACAAGGTAACCGCCAAGATGATGGCTGAATATCACCATAAAATCGCGCCGGCAGTTGAGATTGGCGTCATCAGCGGAAGCCCTTTCATCAAGAATAAGGAAAATTTTGTCGTGCTGCCGCTGGCGGCCGACTATATCTTCTGGACTGAAGCAGTGTCAATCAGGCTAGCAGCCCTGGAACAGGATCTGGGCCGGATTAAGGATGTCAAAGGGAAAGAGATATGGGTTCTGGGAAGAGTCGATACCGAGGCCAAAACCCAACTTGAAAACCACGGCTGGACAATTTTTCAAAATCTCAACTAGAGTATAAACTGACCCCACGGGAACCAAAAAATGGTTACGAGAAAAAACCGAACCGGAAAAGAGTTACTGCGACTTTACACTTACGGACTCTTTGTGGTTTTGTTGGGATTCGCGGTTACATATCAGTTTATCGAACCGGCCCCGCCGTCAGAGTTAATCATCGCCGCCGGCAGTAAAGGTGGAGCCTATCTTAAATATGCCCATGAATACCAGAAGCTGCTGGCGCAGGACAGAATCTCCCTCAAGATTCTTGAAACCGCCGGTTCCCTGGAAAATCTTGCACTTCTGGCAGCTGGCAAAGCTGATATCGCCCTGCTGCAGAGCGGGGTTGCCGAAGCCGCAGACTACCCGGAGATGCTCGGTATCGGCAGCCTCTACTATGAACCTCTGTGGGTTTTTACGCGCCCGGGGTTTACTCTGACAGAATTGTCACAATTAAGTAATCACAAAGTTATTTTAGGATCGGAAGGGAGTGGTACACGGCAGGTTGCCATGCAGCTGCTCCGGGACAACCGGGTTGACCTTGACGCTTTGCATAAGGTCAAACTGACCGGTAAGGATGCAGTTGCGGCTCTGCTTCAGGGTCAGGTTGATGTCCTCTTTATGATTACGGCAACCTCATCGATCACGGTCAACACCCTCCTCCGCAGCAAATCTATATCCCTGGTAAACTTCGCCCGGGCGGATGCCTACACCCGGCGCCATAACTTCCTCTCAAAGATAATTCTCTCACAGGGAATCATAAGTCTTGCGAAGAATATTCCCGCTCAGGATGTAACCCTGGTGGCCCCGACAGCGACTCTGGTTACAACCGAAAATCTCCACCCGGCGCTCACCGGCATCCTGACTCAAGTTATAAGCAAAGTCCATAAACGGGGATCGCTGTTAAACCTTAAACGCCATCAGTTCCCATCCGGTGAGTACCTTGATTTCCCGTTAAGTGGCGACGCAAAGCGTTTCTACCGACGAGGCGTGCCGCTGTTGCAACGCTACCTGCCCTTCTGGGCCGCGATTCAACTCGATCGTTTAAAATTAATGTTGCTGCCCCTACTCGCCCTGTTGCTGCCGTTATTCAAGATTCTCCCCTTAACCTATCGCTGGCGGATGCGGGCCCGAATCTACCGCTGGTATGATACTCTCCAAACCCTGGATTTCGAAGTACGTCAGTCTCTGAGCCAAGAGGCGGTTGCCGATTTCCTTAAGCGTCTCGATCACATCGAAAATGATGTGCGCCAAATCAGCGTACCTCTAGCCTATGCATCGGAGCTCTACAGCTTGCGTCTGCACATCGATCTGCTCCGACGCCAAATTAAAGAAATAAAGGGTACCCTAAAGTAATAAAAGCGGCTCCGTCCGCGATTAACCGGAGAAACTTCAACTTAACCAGCGTAGAAAAAACTCCTTTCAATATAAGACCATCGCTAACCTTAATCATGGCAATTCGACCAGATCTTCAAAATAACTCCATTCATCAGAATCGGAACGCATAAACCGCCGGCCCCCACGGCCGCTTTCGGCAAAATCATAATAGACATATTCATAACTGAATTTAAACTTGTGCGAGCCATGTAGTAACGGCAAGGAGAAAACAAATGTGCGCTCGCCATGTTCTTCGATATCAACCATCTCCGTCACATCCTTAAACACAACCTGCTCTCCGGAATTTATAACCTTGAGATCGAGCTTGAAATAATCCAGATCAGAGAGATAAGTGTTAACGATTACGACGACTACTTGTAGCCGGTCATGCAGCTGACCGACACTATAGCTGGCGTCCAGAGCCTCAGCCCCGTGACTGAACTGTGCGATAATATTTCCGGTTGGCGGCGGCGGTTTCACCTCGCGCGGAGCACAGGCTGTAATTGAGAGTGAAAACATCAATAAAAACATCAAAGAAAAACCTGTTTTTGACCGGAAACTCATAATTTCACTCCTTAATCTGAAAAGACTGCCGGCACTGCAAGTCTCTATCTTAATGAACTCAAAAAAAACTCGGCCACTATTCAAAGGTCCAGCCATTGATATACTCATCCGTGTCACTGGGCGGTGGTGCCGTGGGCCGGCGCGGCTTAGATTTTGGAACCGGTACGGTTTTTTTGCCATTCTCATTCGGCAAATTCCAGGCCCGCTTGTATTCGTCGGTGTCATTCGATATCATCCGCTCCCGGTCATCTTCAACTATCATCGAACCGGAAGATTCGCTCCGGCTATCATCCGTGGGGAAATTCCAAGCATCAATATAATCTTTTGTCACCAAATCCGGATTTGCCACGGCGCCGGTACC
>JAOZQE010000130.1:0-2510 GCA_029932385.1 bacterium
ATTCTGCCGGCCCCGCCCGGGAGCGGAGTTGATACTGTTACCGGCCGGGAGTACGATGAGAGAAAAGCGCGGACCGGCGAGCAGGTCCGCAAGCGGATTACTGAGTTATTGCCAGATCTGGCCGGGTTTCAGGTTGAGTGTGTGGCGACGACGAAGACCCTGCAGCGGATTAACCTGTCACCCAAAGGTTCACTTTACGGAGTGAAACAGATGGTGGGGCAATTTAATCCGTCTTCCAGAACCCGGTTGGCAAATTTCTATCTGGCGGGTCAGGCGGTTGCGGCTCCGGGTCTGCTGGGGGCGATAACTTCGGCGTTACTGGCAGTCGGTGAGATTGTCGGCCACGATAAAATGCAGGCTTTACGAGGTGAGGTGGTATGCGACGGGTAGCAATTACCGGAATGGGTGCGATTTCGCCATTTGGCCGCGGGGTTGCCGAATTAGTCAGCGGCCTGGCGGAAAACCGGAGCGCAGTTAAATATCTGGATCGATTGGCCGATTATGAAGGCTTAAGAACCCGAGTCGCGGCACTGGTGCCCGGAGTTGAAGATCGGGATATTGCGCGGAGCAAACGGCGCTCAATGTCACGGCAATCAATTTTTGCGGTTCTGGCGGCTCGTGAAGCTCTGGGGCAGGCGGCCTTGCCGGAAAGCCAATTTGCCGGCGGTCGTTATGGGGTGGCGGTTGGTACTACGATCAGCAGCCTGGATACCTGTGAAAACTTTTTTGCTGATCATCTGCTTGATAAAAGTTTTCTGCGGATGAAAACTTCACTCTTTTTTAAGACGATGAATCATTCGGCAGCGACCAATGTGGCCCAGTATTTTGGTCTTAATGGTCGGCTTCTGGCACCAGCGGCAGCTTGTGCCACCGGTTGTCAGGCTGTAGGTTATGCTTATGAAATGATTGTCTCGGGGGCGCAGGATGCGATGGTATGCGGGGGGACGGAGGAGTTCCATCCGCTTTCAGCCGCAACTTTTAACTTGATGAATGCGGCCTCTTTTCGCTATAATGAAAAACCTGAGCAGGCTTCGCGTCCATTTGACAGTAAACGGGATGGCGTGGTTTGCGGTGAGGGTGCCGGAATCCTGGTCTTGGAGGAATTTGACACAGCCGTAAAGCGCGGCGCGAAAATCCTTGCCGAGATCATAGGTTTTGCAACCTTGACCGAGACCGGCAGTATCGCTGAGCCGAGCAGTGGAGCAATGCAGCAATGTATGCTTGAGGCATTGGCGCAGGCCGGGGTTAAGCCGGAAGATATCGATTATGTTAATGCCCATGCCACGGCTACCGAAAAAGGTGATATTGCCGAAGCTCAGGCGTTGGCGGGAATCTTTGCTGACAAGGTGCCGGTGAGCTCGTTTAAGGGGCACCTCGGCCATACATTAGCTGCCAGCGGCGGTCTTGAGACAATTGCCACGCTTAAGATGATGCAGCGCGGTGAACTCTGGCCCACCCGCAACCTTGATGAGGTCGACCCGCAATGTGTCGGGCCGGATATTTTCTCCGGCATCAGGAGAGGTGATTTTAAGCTGGCGTTGAAAAATAATTTTGCTTTAGGCGGGGTTAACTGTTGTTTGATTGTTAAGTCAGCCGCCAACTTTTAACGTTTTTTTGCTTCCGGGATGATCGGAGACAGGGACAATATGACAGATGGAGAAATTATCTCTTTAGTCAATGATTCTTTGATTGAAGAGTTTGAACTGGAAGATTCGGTGATGGTTCCGGAGGCGGAAATCTTTACTGATTTAGGTCTCGACAGTCTCGATATTGTTGATATGGTGGTGGTTCTTGAAGGCGCCCTCAAGATCAAAATCCGGGATGATGCCGGGCTGCGTGAAATCCGGACATTGGGCGATATTCATCGTTTTGTCATTGCCAAAAGAGGAGCGGCAGCGGCGGAGTGAAAGTGTCAGGAGTTCATGCAAAGATAGCAATTTTTTTGCAAATCGAGGCATGCGAAGAAAGTTGCCCGAGGCATATGGATAATATTCTGAGGGTAATTTTTTGAGTATAACGAAGAGTTGTGAAAAAATGGCATCTTTGCACAGCCTCCTGGTTTGGTTGATGAACCTCTGGGTTTACCCCCTGCTTTTTCTCTGGACGGTTACCGGCCTTTTGATCTCACCCCTCGGTTTTCTGCTCTGGCGTCGGTTGAGCAGCTGGTCGGTAGCGAAAATTGCGCGTCATTTTATCTGGATTTACGGCCGCGGCTGGATGCTGATTGTGGCCCCGTTTGTCAGTTTCAAACGCTCTGGTTTTGATAAAGCGTATCGGCAACGGACTCCCTGTATCTATGTAATTAACCACTTCTCTTTTTTCGATACCTACTGTATGGCGCTCCAGCCGGTCAGCGATATTGCCTTTGTCGTACGGGCCTGGCCGTTTCGCCGGCTTTTCTGGTATACGGCTTTTATGCGCCTGGCCCGTTATCTTGATGTTGAAGCTGACGGTTTTGATGTCAGTGCCGAACAGGCTCAGGCGATAACCGCGGCCGGCGGCTCAATTCT
>JAOZQE010000130.1:2610-5291 GCA_029932385.1 bacterium
CAGGTGAAAAAGATGATGGTGCAAAAAATTAAAGAGATGCGGGCGGGAAGTTGATTATGAAAAAGCAAATAATCGGTGATGTCAGGCTCTTAAAAGCAAAATCGATGCGGGCGCTGGATGACCGGGCAATCAATGAAATCGGCATTCCCGGCGCGGTTTTGATGGAAGAAGCCGGGCGCGGTGCGGTGCGCCTGATTGGGGAATCGGGCTGGCTTAAAACATTTGACGATGCAATTTTGCTCTTTGCCGGGAAAGGCAATAACGGCGGCGACGCATTTGTGGTCGCTAGGGTTCTGCTGCTGGCCGGCTACTCCCGGGTTAAGGTTGCCCTGCTGGCCTCAGGTGTCGGTCTGAGTGGTGATGCCAAGATTAATCATGACGCTTTTATTAATCTTGGTGGTGAAGTTGTTGAGCTGCTTGATGATGAATGCTGGTTGCAACTAAGGCCTGAATTGCCGTCGCAAAAAATTATTGTTGATGGTCTTTTAGGTACCGGCTTAAAGAGTGCAGTACGTGGGCTTTATGCAGAAATAATTACGGCGATAAATGAGTTCTCAGGCCCGGTTCTGGCGCTCGATATTCCTTCCGGCCTGGATGCGGATACGGGTTTGCCACTGGGAGATGCGGTGCGGGCTGATGCAACCGCTACTTTCGGTTTCGGTAAGCCCGGTCTTTTTGTTACGCCCGGTTGTGAATATTCCGGTCGGGTTGAGATTGTCGATATTGGTATTCCGCAAAAATGGGCCGCAGTTGAAAAAGATGCCATTCAACTTCTCACGGCCGATTTTTGTCGGGAGTTGTTACCTGAAACCGTGCTTTCAGCCAGTATTCACAAAGGTAGTCGCGGGCATTTGTTGACTTTTGCCGGGAGTCCTGGAAAATCCGGGGCCGGATTGTTGACGGCAGGCTCCGCCCTACATTGCGGCTGCGGGTTGAGTACGCTGGCCCTGCCGCAGAGTCTTGCCGAGTCTCTTGAAGGCCGGAATCCGGCCTTGATGCTGGAAGCTCTGCCGGAAGTCGAAACCGGTCAGATCAAGGTTCCGGAGCCGGATGAGATTGAAAAAATCTGTGCGGGTAAGAGTGCTCTGGCAATTGGTCCCGGACTCGGCCTGCATGATGCGGCCTGCCACTTGATTGAAAATCTGCTGAAAAATTCAGATCTGCCGGCAGTTCTTGATGCCGATGCCCTGACTCTGCTGGCCCTGAATCCGGAAATTCTGCCACCAAAACGTTCCTTAACGATTTTGACACCGCATCCCGGTGAAATGGCGCGTCTCTTACAATGTGATACAAAGGCGGTGCAGAACCGACGCCTGGATGCGGCCCGTGAATTAGCGCTTAATCTGGGGGTTTATGTTGTCCTCAAAGGAGCCGGTACCGTGATTGCGGCCCCGGATGGGGCCCTGACAATTAATTCAAGCGGCAATGCTCTTTTGGCGACGGCTGGATCAGGTGATCTTTTAACCGGAATGATCGGCAGTTTCCTGGCCCAGGGGCTTGAACCGCTGGCCGCGGCCCAGGCCGGGGTCTTCCTCCATGGCCTGCTGGCGGACCGTCTGCTGGCATCAGGTTTAAGCCGGGGAGTTACGGTGTTGGAGCTCGAACAGGAGTTGCCGAAAACTCTCTCTTTTTTAGCTGAATCCGGATAAGATTCTGATTCTTCAGGAATTTAAGATGGACTGGGAAAATCCGATTGCAACCGCCTCAGCCAGCGAAACTCTGGCTTTGGGAGAAGAGTTGGCGGCTCTGTTCCAGGATGAGCTCTATGTCGTGACACTGCGGGGAAATCTTGGTGCGGGCAAGACCATGTTGACCAAGGGTATTGCCAAAGGACTTGCGGTTCCGGACTGGTATTATCTCAACAGCCCGACCTTTACATTAATTAATGAATATCAAGGCCGGCTGCCGCTTTACCATTTTGATCTCTATCGTCTTAGAGATCCGGATGAACTTTTTGAATTGGGTTTTAATGATTATCTGAGCGGCCCCGGAGTTCTGGTGATTGAGTGGCCGGAGCCGGCCAGAGAGCTGCTGCCGGCATCTAATCTTATCGATATCAGGATTGAGATTGCTGTCGGCGATAAACGTATTATCTATATGAACCGATCATAATTTTATGAACAAAATTATTTTACCACTGCCGGCAGCTGAGTTGATTCCGCATCGGCAAACTATGTTGCTGGTTGATAAACTTCTTACTTACGATCGGTTGCAGGGCTCCGGTTCTATATTGGCTGAGGCTAAAGCGGAGACCATATTCTGTGATCGTGCCGGTAAGTTTCTGGAAGAGGTGGTGGTGCTGGAAATGATGGCCCAGGCTTATGCCTGTCTGCGCGGTTATGAAGACCGCCTGACCGGTTGTCAGCCGAGCTTTGGTTTTCTGGTGGGCGTCAGACATCTTAATTTATGGCGCCGGGTTAAGCTAAATGAAGAGCTGATAATCAAAGTGGCAACCTCTATTCAGTTGGAGGATTTTTTTATAGCTGATGCGGTGGTGATGGTGGATACTGAAGAAGTTGCGGTAGCGGAGCTTAAACTCTGGGTGCCGCCGGTGGAGGCGGGAAATTGAAACAGCGGATGCCGGCATTTTCGCTTCGTATATTAGGGCTCTGTTTTATGGTGGCTGGTTTTTTCTGTGGCGAAGTGATGTTGCTGGCTCCGGCTTATGCCGCTGCGGCACC
>JAOZQE010000131.1 GCA_029932385.1 bacterium
TAAACCATGAAAGTTACTGAGCCGGAAAAATTTCAGGGCCGGGTTATTGCTGTGAACGGCTCGATTGTCGATGTCGTCTTTACGCCGCCCCTGCCCCCCATGCAGGCTCTTCTCTTGATCGAGTCCAAAGACAAGAATACCATAATGCTGGAGGTCGCCGGTCATATCTCCGAGACCAAGGTTCGGGCCATTGCCCTGACCCCGGTTGCCGGTTTAAAACGTAACCAACCGGTAATCAGCGACGGGAAACCCCTCTCCATACCGGTGGGCCCGACATTACTTGGTCGGATGCTCAATGTCTTTGGCGAGATTATTGACAACGGAAACGCTCTGGAAGGTATAGAACACCACCCCATCTACGCCACCCCGCCACCGCTAAGTCAACGTACCGTGACCCCGGAAATCATTGAAACCGGGATCAAAATTATTGATCTCCTGGCGCCTCTGGAAAAGGGTGGTAAGGCTGGGATGTTCGGTGGAGCCGGAGTTGGCAAAACGGTTATTATTACTGAACTTATCAATAATATTGCGGGTCGTCAAGAGGGCGTGAGTCTCTTTTGTGGTATTGGCGAGCGCTGCCGGGAAGCGGAAGAGCTTTACCGGGAAATGGCGGCGGCCGGGGTATTGGACAAAACGGTCATGGTCTTTGCCCAGATGAATGAGCCCTCAGGTGCCCGTTTTAAGGTTGGTCACGCAGCCCTCACCCTGGCCGAGTATTTTCGCGACACCCAAAAAAATGATGTATTGCTTCTGGTTGATAATATTTTCCGTTTTATTCAGGCCGGCAGCGAAGTTTCCGGTCTCATGGGATATATCCCCTCCCATGTCGGCTATCAGCCGACCCTGGCCACTGAACTTGCCGAACTTGAAGAACGAATATGTTCAACTAAGAAAGGTTCCATCACCTCGGTGCAAGCGGTCTATGTTCCGGCCGATGACTTCACCGACCCGGCCGCCTCTCACACCTTTTCTCATCTTTCTGCCTCGGTGGTCTTGTCCCGGAAACGGGCCAGCCAGGGACTTTACCCGGCCATGGATCCCCTGGTCTCCTCTTCAAATATGCTGACCCCGGAAATTGTTTCAGAAAGCCATTACCGAATCAATCATCAGGTACGAAAGGTCTTTGCCGAATATGATGATCTTAAAGATATTATTGCGATGCTCGGCCTTGAGGAGCTCTCGGAAAACGATCGACAAACGGTGGCTATCGCTCGCCGGCTTGAACGTTTTCTCACCCAGCCCTTTTTTACCACCTCCCGTTTTACCGGTAAAAAAGGTCGTATAGTCAAACTAACCGACACCCTGGATGGTTGCCGGAAAATTCTCGATGGTGAGTATTCGGATGTAGCGGAAAAAGATCTTTATATGATCGGGACCATTGATGAGGTCAAAAAAAGATGATGCAGGTCACCCTGATCCTGCCGGATAAAATCGGCGCTCAGCACCATGAAGTCAGCAAGCTCAAAGCTGAAGGTTTGGAGGGTCATTTTACCCTGTTGCCGGCCCATATTGATTATGTTTCGGTGCTGGTACCGGGAATCATGCAACTGACAATCGGAAACCAAGAACACATTTTCGCCGTGGATCACGGCACTTTAGTAAAAATTGGTTCATCGGTACGGGTTTCCTGCCGCAATGCGGTTGAGGGCGCAGATATAAGTCAATTGCACCAAGTCGTAGAAGAGCAGTTTAAGGAGATTGATGATATGGAAAAAAAGGCCCGCAGTGCCCTGATTGGTTTAGAATATGGCGTTATCCGGCGTTTTGCCGAGCTCGGCAAGGAGTAAAGGACGATGCCGGAAAAACACCGGGAACATCTACCTGAAATTATTCGCCATAAAGTCGAGCAACGCCTGCAGGCTGCCCAGGAAAAGCAAGGTTCGCTTTTTTTTGGCCTCGGAATGTTCGGTACTGTGGGCTGGGCCATCGCCATCCCCACAGTGATCGGCACCTTTCTCGGACGCTGGCTTGACAAATTACACCATAGTTCCATATCCTGGACACTTACCGGCCTCTTAATCGGTATGGCCAGCGGCTGTCTGGTGGCCTGGCGCTGGATTAATAAAGAAGGAGAAAAAAAGTGATGAACATCTCCGTAATGTTGGCTATGGTGAGTGCCGGTGCAATTATCGGCGTACTCTATTTCGGCGGCCTATGGCTGACCCTGAACAAATTGACAAGAGCCAAATCATGGGGTCTTTGGTTAGGAGTCAGCTTTATGATGCGGGCTACCATGGCGATGGCCGGTTTCTGGTTCCTCGGAGCCGGAGACTGGCAACGCCTCCTGGCCCTGACCATTGGCTTTACCATAGTCCGTTTTCTCTCTATAAAACGAATCCGACCGGAGTCCTTGCAGACACTATGAAATATTCACCGGATCTCTATATCCTGCTTGATTGGGGCTGGGGGCAGATCAATGCCACCCTCCTGTTTACCTGGCTTATTATACTGCTCATGGCCGGGGGAAGCTGGTGGATTACCCGGCGGCTAAGTAGCTCCACAACTATCTCAACCGGACAGAATTTATTAGAAGTTCTGGTGCAGGGTATGGTTGATCATATCGAAGAGATAACTCATCGACCGGCCCACCAGTTTTTACCTCTGGTAGGAACCCTGTTTCTCTTTATTCTGGTTTCAAATGTTCTGGGTCTGGTACCATTTTTCCAGCCGCCGACTGGTTCTCTATCGACCACCTGCGCCTTTGCTCTCCTGGTGTTTGTCGCCGTCCCGGCTTACGGCCTGACGACCAGAACTTTAAAAAATTATCTTGGCCAATATATCAGGCCCACTATCCTGATGCTGCCTTTTAACATCCTTGGCGAAATATCCAGAACCTTTGCCTTGGCCGTCAGACTCTATGGCAATGTCATGAGCAGCACCGTAATCGGCATAGTTCTCTTAATTATCACCCCGCTTTTCGTGCCGGTGATCATGCAGGCATTAGGTCTGTTAACCGGAGTTATCCAAGCCTACATCTTCGCTTTACTGGCCCTGGTCTATATTGCCTCGGCCATGGAAGGGGAGAAAAAGAATGAAAGATGAAAGATGTTTTCGATCAGCTACAAACATAATATGAAGGAGGAATAAGATGACGGAAATTGCTTTGATCGGTATGGCATCAGCTCTGGGAGCTGGGCTCTGTATTGGTATTGGAGCCGTCGGCTCTGCCATTGGTGAAGGGTTGGCGGCAGCCGCGGCCTTGCACGCCATTGCCCAGCAGCCGGATCATACGGCGACCATAACCCGAACCTTGTTCGTCTCAATGGCCATGATCGAGTCCACGGCGATCTATGCCTTTGTCATTTCCATGATCCTGATCTTTGCCAATCCCTTCTGGAACTACGTTATTGCGCAGGGAGCCGGATGAGTGTTAACTGGTTTACGGTAGCCGCCCAAATTGTCAATTTTTTAATCCTGGTTTGGCTCCTGAAAAGATTTCTTTACAAGCCGGTTCTGACCGTCATGAACAAGCGGCAGCAAAAGATTAAAGATGAGTTGGAACAAGCGGCAACCCTGGCGAAAACGGCGGAAAAAGAAAAAAAACGGTATCTCGCCCTGCAGGAAGAAGTCAGGAACCGGGGAAAAGAGGAGTTACGCCAAGCCCGCCGGGAGGCCGATGCTTTGCGAAAAAAACTTTTTCAGGAGGTTGAGACCGAGGCTGAGGCGGCCCATATTCGCTGGCAAGATGAATTGTCCCGCGAAAAAGCTCGCTTTTTAAAAGAGGCTAGCGCTCAGGTTGCCGGACAGTTTCAGCACCTGGCGCAAAGTGCTTTTCGTGACTTGGCCGATGCCGACTTTGAAGAGAATATGATCTCGCATTTTTGTGCTCTGATCGCAAAACACGATACTGAAGCAGATTTTTTCCGACAATTACAAAACCCTGACAAATTGCAGGTTTCCACCGCTTTCTCTCTCACAAAGAGCTCACAGGATGCAATCAGGAAGGTATTGTGGCAACGCCTTGGCGTACAGTCTGACATCTATTTCCGACACGAGCCAACCCTCATAGCCGGCATCCGGGTTTCGTCCAATGACCAGAAAATGGAATGGAATATTCACCAGTATCTTGACGACTTTCAAAATGAACTAAAGAGGTTTCTCTCCTAATGCTGGAAAAATCATTGGACAAAAATCAGCAGGCCTTTGACCAGGCCATATCTTCATTTTCACCGGAAATCCAGATTGAGGATGTGGGCCGGATAGTTTCGGTGCTGGGTCCCATTGCCCGGGCCGCGGGCCTCGCCTCTATCGGTTTTGAAGAACTTATCCAATGTGAAGATGGAACTTTGGGTATGGTCGCCTCCCTGGAGGCTGAGACCACCGGAATCATCCTTTTTGGTCAGGCCAGAGGGGTGCGGGCCGGGATGGAGGTAAAAGGGCTGAAACGAGTGGTTGATGTGGAAGTCGGATCTTCTCTCATTGGCCGGGTCTTTACCGCCTCCGGGATGCCGCTTGATGACAAAGGACCGCTTGGCGGAGATCAACGGCGGCCGATTGAATATCCGGCTCCTGCAATTATGATGCGGGATCCGGTAATTACCCCTCTGGAAACAGGCCTTAAAGTCGTAGACACCATGATTCCCATTGGTAAAGGCCAGCGAGAACTGATCCTTGGCGACCGACAAACCGGCAAGACCGCCATCGCCCTGGATGCCATTTGCAACCAGCGCGGCAAAAACGTAATCTGTATCTATACTGCGATTGGCCAGCGCGAGTCAGCTACGGCCAGGGTGCTCCATGAGTTACAGGAAAACGGAGCCTTCGATTATACTCTGGTTTTAGTGGCCGGGGGCGAGGAAGGGCCCGGCCTGCAATTTATTACCCCCTATGCGGCTACTGCCATCGGCGAATACTTTATGGAGCAAGGCCGTGATGTTCTCATTGTCTATGATGATCTTACTCGCCATGCCCGAAGCTATCGTGAATTATCACTTCTCCTGGAACGACCTCCCGGCCGCGAAGCCTACCCTGGAGATATCTTTTATATTCATTCCCGGCTGTTGGAACGTTCCACCCATTTACGCCGGGAGTTTGGTGGCGGATCACTTACAGCTTTACCGATTATTGAAACCGAAGAGCAAAATCTCTCTTCCTATATTCCCACTAACCTGATTTCAATTACCGATGGCCAGATATATCTGTCGCCTCAACTCTTTGCCAAGGGCATGCTACCGGCGGTTGATGTCGGAAAATCTGTTTCGAGGGTTGGTGGCAAAGCCCAGAAACAAGCTTTTCGTGATCTGGTCGGCGAGCTGAAACTCTCCTACTCCCAGTTTGAAGAGTTGG
>JAOZQE010000041.1:0-2727 GCA_029932385.1 bacterium
GCCTGAAACAGATCCCAACCTAACACCGCAACCGAAAAAACTACAACCATTACGGCCATATTGCGAACCAGCATCCCGGTAGGATGCCGCTCGGGATAACCCAGAAGTGCTGCCAGAGCCAAACCGCCGAGCAACCCTCCCCCATGCCCCCAGTTATTAATTGAGGGCAGGAAAAGACCAATCAAAACCAGCCCGATTATCCATCCACGAACCTGCTGTATGACCATGCTGCCAAACTCCCCGCCCCGGCTTTTGCCATAATAGAGCAGAGCACCGATCAGGCCGCAGAGCGAGGCTGAAGCTCCTATAGTCAGCATAATACCTGCCAATGACGACAGATAAAAACCGATTATCCCACTGATAATATAGATAATAAGAAAACGGTGTAGACCAAAAATCTCCGCACTGAGTCGACCTAGCTGATTTAAAGCCACCATATTAAACATAAGATGCAGAAGGCTGCCGTGCAGAAATGAGGCTGAAAGCAGAGTCCACCAGCGCTGAAGCTGAAAAACCGGCATAGCTCCGGTCGCTCCCATAATCAGCATTGAACGGTTTCCGGGAGCGAGAAAACTGAGAGGGTTATGCAGACCGCCGAAATGAATCGGAGCAATAATCAGAGTAATAATGTAAAATATAACATTGACAATAATTAACGGCCGCACGATCTCCCCGGGAGTAGCACTCCAACGCGCCAGCAGATCCGGCAGCCGCCGCCCCGGACTTTTAACGCCGCAATAGGGGCAGACCTCTTCATCCCGACTGATCAGTTTTCGACACCGGGGACAAAGCATTGAATTCCGCTTCTCACTCATTCAGTTTTTCCTGTAATTATCCACGGCCTATTATTCTTCAAAAAAATATTGCCTCGAGCTAACAACTTCCGGCCCGGCACTATTTGGGAAGCAGGCCCATTGATCAGAATGTGTCGGAAAGTTCATACACTTATTCGAAATTACATGAGGACTTTGTGAATTTCCATTATGAATTATTTCTGAATCACACTTTATCATAACAGGTGTTTACCGTAATTCTTATGATATATCTCGACCATACTCAGGAAAGCTATAGTAATCAGCGGGCCGAAGATGATGCCCAGCAGACCAAAGGTTGCCATACCGCCAAAAATTGAGATAAAGATCAAAAGAATATGCACCTTAACCCGGTCTCCAACCAGTTTCGGTTTGAGCAGGTACTCGACAATCAGAGATAAAATCCCGAATGAAACCAGAAAAGCAATACCTTTGGCAATTTCGCCGACCAGCAACAGATAAGCTCCAATCGGAATAAAAACCACCGAGATCCCGATAAAGGGAATAAAAGCAAAAATCGCCATTACCGTACCCCAGAGCAACGGTGACTGGATATTAAAAAAAGCGAGGCCAAACCCGCCGATAATTCCCTGAATGATTGCCGCCAGGCCATTGCCGACAATCATAGCCAGGGTCATATCATTAAATTTATGCAGAAGTAAATCCTCCTGATCACGCGGCAGGGGCGAAAGCGCCATAAGATACTCTTTCACTCGATGACCATCGATCAGGAGAAAATAGACAAACATAATTAACAGGACAAAATGAAGTGAAAACGTCATTATCTGTCCGGCCAGCATTCCCGTCCAGTTATAAAGCCACAAACCCGCCTCTTTACTTAAACGAATAATATCATTTTGGATATCATTAAGGTTGTAATTCACCCCCAGATGTGCCAGCATATCGGTTAAACGCGTGGCCTTGTCAGTATGCCCGGCAATAAAGTGATTCAAGGAATCAACTGTCAAGGCGCCACGTAGGTAACTATAGAAATTCGCGACTTCAACCGAAAGAGAAGTAATCAGAAAAACCAGGGGGACAAAAATTCCCAGGAACAGGGCAAAACAGATCAAACCGGAAGCCATCCAGTTCCGGTTGCCACAGGGTTTAACTAAACGTAGATAGAGCGGATGACAGAGACCAACCAGAATTAAAGCCATAACCAAGGTATAGAGAAATGGTCGCAGTATCCATAAAAACAGACCTACGGAAAACAGAAAGGCCATAAAAAAGACCGCCGTTCTATAAACAGGCAGTTTTTCGTGCAACATTTCAAACCTCTGAAAATGATAATTAATGGAAATCAAATATCAATCAAACGGTAAAAGCAAAGGTCAAGGTATCACAATCAAAACTTAAAAACCAGCTTTTGCTTAATCTGGTCATCAGAGAATATTTCTTGACATCTGAAAACAATTACCCTAAAGGAGCAGAAACAGTGTGTTTGACGCAACACCCAACTAGAAAGCAAATTGACCTGTCGGAGTTATTTAAAAAATATGTTACGTTCTATTTCTACCCTTTTCTATTTCTGGTTTTATTTTAGTGACGATAAGGAGAGGTTTGCCCGGAGCGTTTAGGAGTTGTTAACTCAAATATAAACTACCAAAGCCGAGGGTTGACCAACCCTCGGCTTTTTTTGTTTTAAAAACCTGAAACCTAGATCCACATACATAAAAACAACAACCTTATGACAAGGAGTATACGTCATGATCACCCACACCCATGATATTAACATTAAAAGTTTTGAGCCGCTGATCGACCCTGAGGTACTTAAACAGGAGATGCCCCTGACACCTGCCAGTGAAAAAACAGTGTTGACAGGACGACGGCTGATTGAAGATATTCTCGCTCATAAAGATCAACGTCTCCTGATGATCGTCGGCCCCTGTTCGATCCATGACGAAAAAGCGGC
>JAOZQE010000041.1:2827-4122 GCA_029932385.1 bacterium
ATCGGCGCACGAACCACCGAATCACAGATTCATCGCGAGATGGCAAGCGGCTTATCGATGCCGGTCGGCTTCAAAAACTGCACTGATGGCAGTCTTGATAAAGCCGTTCATGCGATGGTTGCATCACAGACCCCGCAGAGTTTCATCGGCGTAGACCCCCACGGCAAGACCTGTATTGTCTCAACCAAAGGAAATCCCTGGACGCATATCGTTCTTCGGGGCGGTAAACGGCCAAATTACGATTCGGTCAGTATCGAAGAGGCTCGTCAGAAGTTAAGAGACGCAAGACTTAAGGAATCAATCGTAGTGGACTGCTCACACGGTAACTCCCGCAAAAAATTCCAGGAACAGGAACGGGTTTTAAAGAATATTATCAGCCAGCGCCTGGAAAACAACCCGGCTCTGGTTGGAGCCATGCTGGAAAGCAACCTTGAAGAAGGCAGCCAATCCGACACCGTGGAGATGGCCCGGCTGACTTATGGCATTTCAGTAACCGATGCCTGCATCTCCTGGGAGAGCACCGTAAAATTATTGCTCTGCGCCCACAAACGCCTGCTCAACCAAACTAAAGCGGCATGAACATAAGACGGCAGTTACAAAGTTGGCATAAAATTGCATTCTTGGGCCCGGAGGCTTCATTCACGCATCTGGCGGCTTTGGAGCATTTCGGCGACGAGTCAGCGATGATACCACAAACTAATGTCGCAGAAGTTTTTCAGGCGGTTCTGAATGAACAGTGCCACTACGGCATCGTACCGGTGGAAAATTCGATTGAGGGAGCCGTAAATCACACTCTGGATCTCTTTTACAGTTCTGAACTGAAAATATGTGCCGAACACTATCTACAGATCTCCCATTCCCTTTTGACATCAGCAGAACTACCGCTGGCCGATATCCGAATTGTCTTCTCTCACGCCCAGGCCTTGGCTCAATGCCGACAGTGGTTGAAGGAGAATCTGCCGAGAGCTGTTTTAACCGAATGCGGAAGTACGGCTGAGGCCGCCCGGCGGGTGGCGGCCCAGCGCGGGCAGACGGCGGCTATTGCCGGACCGGCGGCGGCCAAGTTTTACAATCTTAAAAGTATCGCCCAAAAGATTGAGGATCTGCCCGGCAATACAACCCGGTTTCTGATCTTAGGAAAAGATGACAGTCCGCCCTCAGGCCAGGACAAAACCTCTATCCTCTTTGTAACCCCGCACCTGCCGGGAGCCCTGCATCAGGTTCTGACCCCGATGGCGGATTACGGGGTGAATATGGTTAAACTTGAATCAAGACCAGTCCGCAATGAGAGATGG
>JAOZQE010000041.1:4222-13705 GCA_029932385.1 bacterium
TCCATCCGGCCCCCCGGCCTGAGCGAGTTCGGGTTTGCCGCCACCTTTACCACCGACTTGGGCCGCCAGATCGCGAATCAGGGCACCCGCAGGGAATTTCTCCTGCCAGTTTTTGCCGACATGGACAATCAGAATCGCTTTCCCCTCATGGGTAGCCCCGAGCAGAGTAATGCCGTCACTGTTTTTCTGCTTATAAACATCCATAATCTGACGCATCTCTTTGGGATTTTCACACTCAACCCGCTGGGCTAGCACCGGGATGCCATTGATCTCCTGAATATTGGTCGTACCGCCACTGCCACCGCCGACACTGGCACTAACCAGCTTCTCTTTCAGAGATGCAATCTCTTTCTGCTGTTCTTTACCCTGTTCGATGAGACGCCTGACCCGCTCAACCAGTTCCTCCGGAATCCCTTTGAGCAGCCCGGCCGCTTGCCGGGCGATTTTATCCCGCTGATTAATATAATTCAAAGCTGCAGTTCCGGCCAAAGCTTCCAGGCGCCGGACCCCGGCCGCAATTCCGGTTTCGGAAACAATTTTCACCAGACCGATATCACCGGTGGCACTGATATGGGTTCCGCCGCAGAGTTCAATGCTTGCATCTCCCATACTGACCATACGAACCTTGTCCCCGTATTTTTCACCGAAGATCGCCATCGCCCCTTTAGCTATGGCATCTTCCATATTAGTCTCTTCCGTTATTACCGGTATATTTGCCATGATTTCACGGTTTACCAACGCTTCAACTTCTTCAAGTTCAACTTCACTTAATGCTGAGAAGTGGCTGAAATCAAAACGTAAACGCTCAGATGTAACCAGTGACCCTGCCTGTTTAACATGGTCACCTAAAACCTTTTGTAGTTTGGCCTGTAAAAGGTGGGTTGCCGAATGATGGCGAGCCGCGGCCAGACGTTCCTCTTTCTCAACAATCAAACTACACTCATCATTAAGCCGCAATTCACCTGCTGTGATTACTGCCCGATGCAGAATCATACCAGGCAGCGGTTTCAACGTAGTCAGTACGGTAAAAGCCGCACTCTCAGACTCGCCCCGACCGGAATCTCCCGCCTGGCCTCCGGACTCGCCGTAAAAAGGCGTACGGTCGAATAGAATCTCAACCTCCTGGCCTTTTTCAACCCGGGACACCGGCCCACCGTCATGCAGCAGAACCAGCACTTTGCCCCGGGCGGAGAAATTTTCATAGCCGACAAATTCGCTTTTGACTCCCTCGTTAAGCAGACTTTTATAGACTTCAGCCACGGCTTCTTCGCCCGAGCCTTTCCAGGCTTTACGTGAAAGCTCCTGCTGTTTCTGCATCTGCTCGGTAAAACCGTCGTTATCAACCTCGAAGCCGTCCTTTTCGATTATGTCCGCGGTCAGATCAATCGGGAAACCGAAAGTGTCATAAAGCTTAAAGGTTACCTCTCCGGAGAGAATCCGGCCGGATGAAGACTTCAATTTTTCAATCTCTTCGTCCAGAACTTTAAGACCGCGATCCAGAGTTTCGCCGAAACGCTCCTCTTCACTTTTTATAACCCGGGTTATAAACGGCAGTGACTCTTTAAGATCAGGGTAAGCCTGCTCCATATTCTCCGCCACCGTCTCCGCCATCCGATAGAGAAACGGCTCATCCATCCCCAACATTTTACCATGCCGGGCGGCCCGGCGCATAATCCGCCGCAAAACGTAACCCCGCCCATCATTCGCCGGCAGGATGCCATCGGCAATCAGAAAAGTCGCGGCCCGGCTGTGGTCGGCCAGGACCCTAAGTGAGACATCACTCTCTTTATCAGTACCATAAACCTTACCCGAGAGTTTCTCGCCGGCAGAAATTATCTGCCGCAGAAGATCGGTATCATAATTACTCTGCACACCCTGCTTCACTGCAGCCAGACGTTCCAGACCCATACCGGTATCGATACTCGGCTTCGGCAACGGCTGCATGGTGCCGTCAGCATCCCGGTTGAACTGCATGAAAACCAGATTCCAGATCTCAAGATAGCGGTCGCAATCACATTGACCGATACCGCAATTCGGGCCACAACTCATACTCTCGCCCTGATCATAAAGAATTTCAGAACAGGGGCCGCAGGGCCCGGTATCCCCCATCGCCCAGAAGTTGTCAGCTTCTCCGAGACGGACGATACGCTCTTCCGGCACCTTAATCATGTTTTTCCAGAGGTCATAGGCCTCATTATCATCAAGGTAAACCGTGGCCCACAGTTTTTCAGCGTCCAGTCCCATCTCATTGGTCAAAAAGTCCCAGGCATACGTAATCGCCTTTTCCTTGAAATAATCACCGAAAGAGAAGTTTCCGAGCATCTCAAAAAAGGTGTGATGCCGGGCCGTACGGCCGACATTTTCGAGATCATTGTGCTTACCCCCGGCCCGCACACATTTCTGCGCTGTCGTCGCCCGATTATAATCCCGTGTTTCCAGACCGACAAAGGTATCCTTAAACTGATTCATGCCCGCATTAGTAAAAAGCAGGGTCGGGTCATTGGCTGGTACCAGACTGGAACTTTTAACTTCCGTGTGTCCCTTGGTGCCGAAATAATCCAAAAATTTCCGGCGAATTTCGTTTCCAGTCATCAGGTGTTATCTCCTCTGGTGCTAACTATAAGTCTGAATAATTTAGGTTTCCCGATCATGTAAAGTCTGCAGAACCGGGATAATCTCATCACTACGAAACCCCCGGCGCTTAAGCCAGGCAAAAAGCCGCTCCCGGTTATGCTCATGAGAACGCCGGCGATTTATCAAATTTATCATCACCGCCGTGACCTCTTCGACCCCGACTTCAGCAAAAAATCTCTTTACCACCTCTTCACACAACCCGGCTTCAAGGCCTTTCCGCCGCAAACGCACCATAATAGCATGAAAGCCATATCCGCGACGAAAAAAAAGCTCTTCAGTAAAATTTCTGGCGAAGGCTTCATCATCCAGAAATCCCTTTTCGAGCAAACGCCTGATCGCTGCATCTATCTCAGGCGCGGGAAAATCCCGCAGCTTAAGTTTGTTTATCAGCTCCTGTTTGCCATGCGCCCGGCGGGCCAGGAGCTCCTGGGCTTTCCACCAGGCTGAAACCGGAACTTTGGGGCTCATTTAGCAAATCTTTCGACATCCGTTTCAGCTCCATCAGTTTCATCATTCGTTCCGTCAAAAGCATCCCAGCTCGTATCTGAAGTTGAACTGACACCCTCTACTTTAAGCAGGAAGTCATCCGGATTACTGCTCTGGAGCAGGGCTTCATCGTATGAAATCATACCACTGCGATAGTGGCTTAATATCGACTGATCGAATGACTGCATACCGTAGATTGCCTGTCCTTTCAAGATTGCATCATTAATCTCTACCGTTTTATCGGGGTCACAGATACACTCACGCACGATCGGCGTGTTTACCATCACCTCAACCGCCGGCACCCGGCCTTTTCCATCACAACGATCGATCAGGCGCTGTGAGATAACCCCGCGCAGAATACTCGCCAACTGCAACCTTACCTGCGACTGTTGATGCGGCTCAAAAACTGAAACAATCCGGTTAACCGTCTCAACGGCATCGACAGTATGCAACGTACTTAAAACCAGATGGCCGGTTTCAGCCGCCGTCAGGGCGATCTCAATGGTCTCCAGATCACGCATCTCTCCGACCAGAATGATATCTGGATCCTGCCTTAAAGCTGCACGCAGAGCCAATGCATAAGTGGTTGTATCAAAACCGATCTCACGCTGATTTATAATACTTGAATTATCGCGATGCAGGTACTCGATGGGATCTTCTATCGTGATAATATTTTCACTGCGGTTATTATTGACATAATCGAGCATTGCCGCCAGAGTTGTACTCTTACCACTCCCGGTCGTTCCGGTTACCAGAATCAGACCACGGCGGTATTCATCAATCATCTTCTCGACAACTGGCGGCATGTGCAATGAAGCAAAATCCAGAACCTCAAACGAAATTGTCCGCATGGCAATTACCAGGGAACCTCTCTGTTGATAGATATTAACCCGGAAACGTCCGATCCCGGGAATTCCATAACCCAGATCAACCTCATGAAATTCACTAAAATGCACCTTCTGAGACGGCTCCATCATCTGATCCGCCATCTCTTTCAGGTTTCCATCATTGAGACTGGCGAAATCCTTGAACGGATAAAGCTTACCATCAACCCGGACAATCGGCGGCGAGCCGACTTTGAGATGGATATCAGAAGCCTGGAATTTAAGTGCAGTCTGGAGAATTTTATGAAATAGTTCAATCATGATTCACCTGGTCCGGTTCCACCGGAGTCAAAACTGAATTAAAGATTTTATTTTGTCAACTTGCAACTATTCTATCGGTCGGCTCCGCTGACAATATCAGCCCACTCACTCTTTTTCCGGAACTCCCTCCGGCTTATCACCTCCGGCAAACGGGATTGAGTGAAACTCCCGCACCCTTAGCTCCATTTCAGTAAGGATATCAGGATTTTCCTTGAGATGGTTACGGACAAAATCACGCCCCTGCCCCAAACGCTCACCATTGTATGAGTACCATGAACCACTCTTTTCGGCAACTCCACAATCAACCGCAAGATCAAGAACATCACCGGCCTTTGATATACCCTCACCAAAAAGGATGTCAAACCGGGCCTCCTTAAAAGGCGGAGCAACTTTGTTTTTTACAACCTTGACCCGGGTGGCGTTGCCGAGAACATCATCACCTTTCTTGATAGCTCCGGTTCGGCGTATTTCAAGACGCACTGTAGAGTAGAATTTCAGGGCGTTACCTCCGGTCGTCGTCTCCGGGTTGCCGAACATTACCCCGATCTTCATCCGAATCTGGTTGATAAAAATAACTGTGGCCTTCGATTTGCTGATCGCTGCCACCAGTTTCCTCAAGGCTTGTGACATGAGCCGGGCCTGCAGCCCCATGTGCGAGTCACCCATCTCGCCCTCAATTTCAGCCCGGGGAACTAGAGCTGCAACTGAATCGACAACCACCACATCAATAGCCCCGCTCCGCACCAGAATTTCAGTTATTTCCAGAGCCTGCTCTCCGGTGTCAGGTTGGGAGACCAGCAGATCATCAACATTGACCCCGAGTTTACGAGCGTAAATCACATCTAAAGCATGTTCGGCATCAACAAAAGCTGCAACCCCGCCGGTCTTCTGAGCCTCAGCGACTATACTTAAAGCCAGGGTCGTTTTACCTGAAGATTCAGGACCGTAAACTTCGATCACCCGCCCCCGGGGAATCCCACCGACCCCCAAAGCGATATCAAGACTTAGGGAACCGGTTGAAATCACATCAATTCCCTGCGCCCGGGATTCATCACCAAGACGCATAATTGAACCCTTGCCGAACTCCTTCTCAATCTGGCTGACTGCCATATCCATCGCACGCAGACGATTCTTATCCATAAAAAACTCCTGTTCCGGCTTCAAACCGGAATATGTAAAAATAATATCTAAACGTTACAAGTCTCAAAGAGTAGCCATAACCTCAAACAAAAAACAGCTGCATAACCACCCAAGTCATAACCCCGGCAACCAGATCATCAGCGATAACACCAAGCCCTCCCGGCAGATTCTCCTCACACCAGTCCGCGGGAAATGGTTTGATAATGTCAAAAAACCTGAAGATTACAAACGCTGCCAAAGCATTACCAAAAGTTAAGGGAACCCCGACCAGAGCCAGCATCAGACCGACAATTTCATCAATAACAATTACCGGGCTGTCAACCACACCGAACAGTTTTCCGGCCTCGTCGGCAATCCATATCGCAAATCCCGAGAACAGCAGAACCAGCAGCAGATACCAACCGTTACTGACCCAGGCTAAAAGAAACCATAAAGGCAGAGCCCCAAGCGACCCCCAGGTACCCGGTACTTTCGGCAACACCCCCAAGCCGCAACCTGAAGCCAGAAACAGAATCCAGTCAGTTTTTTTCGTCTCGTTCACTATGATGTTGCTCCCTGTATCCTCTATAGGCAAAGTCTCATCTTCTTAACCAAAGAGAGTCTGTTTGTCAATTTTCAGTTACTGCCTGATTCGTCGTATCTACTTTTACTTATTTTTATCTGAATCACGGACAGACAAGTTTCCGGCCTTGAACCATCAGCTATAACACACAGAATTTATTCTCTTTTGAAGACCTTTCGCCTTATCCATATAACCCATAGTTAAATCTAAGTAAATAGCTGTTTGAATCTGACCGTAATTTTTTTTCAAAATAGATGATTAAACCAACAATCAGACCCATTAAATCAGGAACAAAATGCAGCACACAACCCAAACTGCAATCGTCCGCCGGCAGGAGATCATCCACTTCAAAGAACCTGCTCAAAAGGCAAAAACACTTGACTTTAGCTTGACCTCATCGTATTGAATTGCTGGATAACAGCTACCGCCTTCAATCTGCAGCCAAAACCAGAACAGGAAATTATAAAATGTTGGAACTTGCCTATATTAATAACTCATTTATTCCTTTGGAGGAAGCGTCAGTACCGATAAATGACCGGGGCTACCTTTTTGCCGATGGCATCTATGAAGTAACCATCACCTGTAATTCCATACTTTTCGGCCTTGATGAACACCTGAATAGACTGCAACGAAGTGCCGATGCCATCTCACTTAAACTGCCGGCTTCACTTGATGAGATCAGCAAGATCATTGAAACCGGGATTAAAAAAGCCGGTTTTTCCGAAAGCATGGTCTATATCCAGGTAACCCGAGGCGCTGCCCCCCGCCGGCATAACTATTCTACCGATATTCAAGCGACCCTGGTCATGACATTCAGAGCCCGACCCGAATATGCTCCTGAACTTTTCAACCAGGGGGTCGCGATAATTACGGTTCCGGAAATCCGCTGGAGTCGTTGTGATATTAAAAGCACCGCACTTCTGCCAAATATTATGATGAAACAAAAAGCGACCGATAAAGGATGTCAGGAGGCACTGTTTGTCACTGCGGACAAGATCGTCCACGAGTGTACTACCGCCAATATTTTTATCGTCAAAAATGATATCCTCTACACGCCACCTGCTGATCGGCATATATTAAACGGTATCACCCGTTCATTCATTCTGGAGCAGGCAGAGCGACACAATATCAGCTGCATTGAAAAAGAGTGTTGCTACGATGAACTTTGCCAGGCTGACGAGGTCTTCATAACCAGTTCGACGATTGATCTGATGCCGGTTGTCAAAATTGACGATTTTATTATCAACACGGGTCAACCGGGACCTGTAAGTCTGCGGGTCAGGGACTTTTTCCCAACCAGAATCTAAACTGATTCCAACATTAATCATAGATAAAACCCGGCGACCCTAATATGCATGCCCCCTCTCCATTACCATCAGGCAAATCTCTCCCGAAGAGAAAGGTTGTCCTTTCAGCCGGTACTCTCTATACGAGGGAGATCACGGATATCTTCAAGATTGCGGATGAATGTGGCTATGATGGGGTTGAACTGATCATAAACACCCTGTTTGAAAATTGGGATCCCCATAAGATCATTGAGAAGTTACTTAAAATATGCCCGATAGAGTCAATTCATGCCCCTTTTTTCAAATTACGCAAATGGGGTCACGGCGGCATGTCTCTGCTGAGATGCATTACCTTAGCCCGCGATTTCGAGATCCCTCTAGTCAACTTCCATCCCCCCCTGTGGTTCCCACCGGAGTTCACCTTCTGGCGCTGGTTCCGCCAGATCGAAGACTACCAGAAGCTGGTCAGCGACAGTAAAGTAATTGTTACCATAGAAAATATGCCTTATGTCGGCAACCGTATCCGTTTTAACCCTAATATTTTAAAAAAATCATCGGAGATGTTAAGTTTCATAGAAAAGCACAATCTTTTCATGACCTTTGACACAACCCATATCGGATCTCACAACCCCAATTTCCTCGGAGAATTCCAACGACTTCTGGTCAGTGGCAGAGTCAGAAATATCCATTTCAGCGATTATGGACATAAACGCGAGCACCTCTTTCCCGGCCGCGGCATCCTCCCTCTGACCCGTTTTCTCTACCTGCTTAATGTGCGTAATTATGAAGGTGCGGTGACCCTGGAACTAAGTCCGACGGAGCTCCCCCAGGAAAGGGATATTATTATAGAAAGACTGATTGAAGTAAATAAATATTTGCGGAAAGAGCTGGGGTTGGAAACGTAGCAATAAGCTCACTGCTAAGACAGATAAAATACGACCGGCAACGATTTTTTACGGCGTTCCAAACCGGATCAAGTCTCAGGACATAATCAGATTTTGGAACAGGGATTATTTAACCGTCAAAATTTCAGTCAGATTATAGAGTTCAAAAAACTGGAGTAGTTTTTTCGATACGTTAACTAGAACCATCTCCGCGTCACGCTCACTCATTTTTTTCTGGGCGCTGACTATCGAACCTAAAGCACTAGAGTTTAGATAGGTCACTCTCTCCATATCAAGCACCAGCTTTTTCGCCCCGCTGTCAACCGCTACGATCAGATCCTGAGAAAACTCATCCCAGGTTTCAATATTTGTAACATCACCTTTTAACGCTAATCTTGCTTCCATCAGACTCCTCCGGTAAAACTGCCAGATAAAAATTAAACTAGATTTTTATAAAAAAAGTATCCTACTCCTCGACATCTATCTCCTGCGTGAACCAACGTTTAATAGTCTTAAAATAGGATAGAAACAGCACCATGATGACAGCTACGACTGCATATTTGAAGATAGCGATATGCTGTTCCAGATAATCAAAAAAACAGGTCCAGATAATTATGGAGGCCAGGGTTCCCGAAAACACCGCGGCAAAATTACGTTTAATGCTGAATTTTAAAAAATAAGCAATAATCGACCCGGCCGCGGGACCGGTAATCGGCAATGGGATCATGACAAAAACAAAGATCCCCAGCCAACCGTAACGAGCCACGATATCTTTGTGCTTAAGCGCCTGTTTCTCAGCGTTCTTGGTGGCAATTGTCAGCCATTTACAATTGAGGTAGTTTTTGAAAGAGAAGACAAAGAGTGAGTAACAGTAACAAACGATAAGAACTTCAAGAAACAGATTATAGGCAATGGTCACCCAGAGACTAAAGTTAAAGGCGATACAGAGCCCGATACCGGCCGCCCGCCCGCCAAAGGTGTGTGCAACAAAGGCCAGCAACAGGGTTTGTCCAGCTTTCATATCTATAGTCAGATAATAGGCAACCAAAGCTATAAAAACCAGAGTAAGCAGCAGGCCCAGCAGAAAAACCCGCCCTTCACCAGTCTGATAAAGAGAGAGACCGGCATCACTTTCAGCGGCAACAACTGTATCACCAGAGACATCAGGCGTGTCACTCATTTTCACAGACTGCGATTCAACTGAATGATCATCGCCCGGCTGCGGCGCTACTGAGCGCCGCCAAAATTTGATCTTCTGCAAAAACCCCATAATCTTTTTTATCAGTAATTATTTAATCTTCAATTAAAAACATTATTGACTACAACGGTTAGCGGAAAGTTGTCAA
>JAOZQE010000041.1:13805-18471 GCA_029932385.1 bacterium
TTTAATCTTCAATTAAAAACATTATTGACTACAACGGTTAGCGGAAAGTTGTCAAGATTAAAAAAGTCGACTCAATTTTTTAACCGGTCTCCAACCAGAGCTACCTTAGGGATCTCTTTGAGAATTCTCTCAACCCGGCGTTTCACCGCAGCACTGGGTTGATCCGGCCGCCAGAGATGCGGCCCCGGCAGAACTGCTGCCAGATGGGCCGCCTGTTCCCGATTAAGCTCAAGTGCCCGACAGTGAAAATATCTGATCGAGGCGGCCTCGGCACCGATCAGTCCCGGCCCCCAGTCCACACTGTTCAGATAAAATTCAAAGATTTTTTCTTTACTCCAGATAATTTCCAACAGCAGAGTATAGTATGCTTCTGCCAGTTTCCGGCCCCAGTTCCGAGCCGGGCAGAGAAACATGGTGCGAGCAGTCTGCATGGTGATGGTACTGGCTCCACGCAGATAACCACCCTCACGCAGAGAACGCAAGGCCTGACCTAATTCAATAAAATCAAAACCGTGGTGGGAGAGAAAACGTTGATCTTCAGAAGCAATTACGGCCCGGCGGAGATCCGGTGAAAAACCCGCCAGCGGCACCCATTGACCAGCCTGCGGCCGGGAGCCTCTCATAAAAGTATAATTTATCCAGGAATGGGCGCGGGAGATGGTTAGAGGCGGTTTCACATAGCCGAAAACAAAAACCTGAAGCCCGGTTAACAAAACTATCAATAACAGCAGTAACAGGCAGTAATTGCGCAATTTACTCAGATTTTTACTTTTTTTACGCCTTCTTGCCATAGTCCTAGGTACTGGTTTGAGCCGCAGTCTCCATAATAAAATATATCTTAAACTGAATCTGCAACCTCTAATATCTGCAAGTTGGTAGTTGACGAATATTCGAAAAGATACTACAAGTTCTCACTATGTACTGTAAAAAAGGATTTAAAATCAAACAGTTTATTATCGGCCTCTGCCTCATCGCTGCTCCGGCACTGGCTGTAGCGGAGAGCACCGTAACCGGTGAAGCACACACTCGTGACAACTCTCTTACACCAATCACCTCCTACCAGACACCAACGACCCTGTCATTCTGCGGCTATCCACTCCCTTTACAGGAACGCCACTGCCGGGAGATGCTTGACCGTGAATTGACTATCGCCATCTACAACCGGGCTCAGGTTATAATGTGGCTTAAACGAGCTCCCCGTTATTTTCCCCTTTTCGACCGGGAGATAGAGGCTCTGGGGCTGCCGGAAGATTTGAAGTTTCTCGCGGTGGCCGAAAGTTCCCTGATTGAAAACATTCATTCCCGGGCCGGAGCCGCCGGGCTCTGGCAATTCATGCGTCACACCGGCCGCCGTTTAGGTCTGCGCATAACCTCAACCATAGACGAACGTCACGACCCGATAGCATCCACCAGGTGCGCGCTTAATTATCTTAGATTTCTCAAAAATAAATTCGGCTCCTGGCCGCTGGCTCTAGCCGCCTATAATTGTGGTGAAAAACGGGTCTCAGATGCCGTCAGCGAACAACAGACCAAAAACTACCATACCCTCTCACTGCCTTCTGAAAGTGAGCGTTATCTATACCGGATGGCCGCCATCAAACTGATTCTCTCCAACCCGGCCGCCTATGGTTATAAAATTGATCTTCAGGAGTGCTATGAACCTCTTTCGGTTGATTATCTTTCACTCAACCTGAAAGGTGAAGTCTCACTGGTTGATTTTGCATTGCAACTTGGCATCACGTATCATGAAATAAAGAAATTAAATCCCCATCTCATCAGCAAACGACTGCCTAAAGGAAGATTCAACTTGACTCTGCCTGCAGGCTACAAAGATAAGGTCGCCGGGGTCTTGAAAAGTCTGCCGCAGCAGACGGTGAAAAAATCGCAATATCTGGTCAAGAGAGGCGACACCTTAAACAAGATCAGCCGCCGTTTCAACATCCCGGTAATCCGCCTGACCCGGCTCAACCAGCTGGAAAGCTCAAAAATCATGATCGGTCAGAAACTACGCCTAAAATAGTCTGACGCAGGCTGAAATCCGCAAGTTAGTTACTTGTTGAGATCAATTTCCTTAAATTCAAGAAACAAGAAACAACCCTGTAAATTACTAAATCAAAACTTCCCGAACTCGGCCAGTTCAAGCAGTCTCTGCCGGTCAACAATAGTAATATCTGAACCTTTAATTGCGATAAATCCAGCTCGCTGCAACTTACTAAGAATACGCGACAAGGTTTCAGGAATTGTTCCCAGCAAACTGGCCAGCTGAGTTTTTGAGAGCTCCAGCGATAAGCGGTTGCCGGCCGCCTGCTTCTCACTCAAGTGAAGCAGATGAGCAGCCAGACGTCCCGGGACCTCTTTCAGAGAAAGAGCATCAATCATAACGGCAAACTGGCGCAGACGTTGTGATAAAGCGGCTAGAAGATTAAAAGCCAACGCCGGATTGGCAGAGACCAGAGCGACAAAATCATCACGCGGCAGGAAAACCAGGCGGCTATTTTCCAAAGTAGCCGCATGGGCCGGGAAACTCTGGCCGGCAAAAACGGCAACCTCACCGAATGACTCACCCGGACTGACCACATGCAGAATCTGCTCCTTACCCTCCGGTGAAAGCATAAACACTTTCACCCGGCCCTCCTTCACCAGATAAAAACCAGCTCCCGGATCACCCGAACTGAAGATATTCACTCGCGGCTTATAACTGGCAACCATCGCAATCCCGCTCAAATCACGCAGGTGCATACCTTCAACTCCGGCAAAAAGTGAAGTAGCCCCCAGCCATTCTTCCAGAGACATATCTCGATCAGAAAGCATTTTTCTCCTTAATAACTACATCTTAACCTAAACTGAACCAGGCAAAAAGATTTCCGCAAAAATTTCATTGAAAAGATTGAAGCAACTGTAATTATATCAGTTTCTATAGTCAAGTATAAAATCAAACCCTCCGCAAACCAGTTAATTAGAGCTTCCTCAAAAAATCGACCATTCAGACGTGACAGTCTGAAGCCAATATCTTGATTCGCGAAATCAAAATTTTCACTAGGCGACCGGTACTGGTTTTTAGTTTTCTGATTGCAGCACGAGCTTTCTTTCCGAAAATAGTCATTGCTTTTTTATGGGGGTAATATTATGAACAGACAATTGAAGGCAGACCTTGTGAAAGTTTTATCCTAAGTAATAAAACGTATTAAAACACTGGATCAAACGATAAAAATGGAATCTGAAAATAAATTTGTTCTTATTGCGAATAACGAACATGAGTTGCTCCACTCTTTTGAGCAGCAACTTGCCCATTACCAGAAAGACTTTTCAATAATTGCAGTTGCAGATGGCGAAAAAGCGATCAAAAAACTGGCTCATGATGATATTTCCCTAGTGGTAACGGATCTGAACATACCCAATACAGATGGATTTGGTCTGCTTTCTCACGTAGTAGAATTTTACCCCGATATTCCCGTGATTGTCATGACCGAATCCAGCAATGCGGAAATGGAGAGCCTTATTCTTGAAACCGGTGCAGCAGGATGCATTAAAAAACCTTTTGCGGCGAAGGAGCTGGCCGAGCTTGTTTCTAACTGGCTGCAGCGTGAGACCGATGGTGGCATCCTCCGAAATGTATCCTCGGGTATGTTTTTGCAGTTCATTGAAATGGAGCAGAAAACCTGCACAATCCGTTTGATAGACAAGGTATCAGGTAAAAGAGGGATTCTTTTTTTTCAGAATGGTGAACTTCTGGATGCACGCGTAAACGGATTTACAAAAGGCGAAGAGGCTGCATATCATATTTTCAGCTGGAACGAGGTTACACTTTATATTCAAAACAGCTGTCGCTGTTATGAGAAAAAGATTGCCGGGGATCTTCAGACAATCCTGCTTGAAGCAATGCGACTGAAAGACGAAACCGTAGTCATCGTTCCGATGACGGTCGTGGATGCAGGAACCTCTGAATCGAATGCAGACGATGGCTACAGCAAACGGCGTTATCACCGGATAATAACAAAGCTCTCCGATTTCATTTATGTAGAGTTTTTAATGAAAATACCAACGGGAAACAGTAATCATTATCGTTTGAATGTAATCGACTATTCCAATCATGGGATCGGGATTCTTGTCTCTGAAAAAGATTTTGATTTATTGAGTTTTTTGAAAAAAGGAGACGCAATCAAAAACGTTACATTCTCTGCTAGTTGGGCATTAAATACAGTGGATGACGTAATCGTCAAACATATCTCAAAGATAGAAAATGGACCTCATGCAGGGTCGTATGTGGTCGGAGTAGAAACTCGTGAATTGATCATAGATACACAACATTCAAAAAAAAGAAATAAATAACTAAACAATCACTACTGTCCAGTCTGGAGTCTGGGCCGGCAACCGGCCAGCCCAGGCGGCCCAAATCACTTCCTGCTACTGGAAACAGTCGAAGAAGCTTGTCTATGTCGCTATGACCACCCCCACCGACAGAATTGAATATCACAAATTCGTACCCGACCCGGATGAAATCAAAAAAACTCGCCACAACGATGCTTAAATCCAATCTGTCGGTTAACAGTGACATTGAAGGTTTGGTCAACAATATTCTGGATACTTAGTCGACTAAGTAAAGGAAAGAGCATGCTGAAAAAATTTCTGCCGGTCTCTCTTATCCTGTTTTTCTGGTTAACCGGTT
>JAOZQE010000132.1 GCA_029932385.1 bacterium
TCGACTTTGTATACGGTTTGAGAGGCTCGGCAGGATTAAAAGTCTTGAAAAATGGGCGTATTTAGGGTCTACCGTTTTGGATATTTTGGCCGGTATAGCAGAAAGCGAGCCTTACCGTTCCTCCGAAGACCCTATCCGATTGATAAGGGATTTTCATCAATTTGAGAAAAATAAATTTGATGATATTGTTGATGCAGCATCAGCATGGCAGTTCCGGCGGGCGGTTGATTTCGTTGACTCATTCAGGCAGAATGTTGATGATAGAGAAAGGGCCTGCGCTGGTGAGATGCTGGCCATGGCTAATGATGAATTGCTACGAAAGATTGCGGTAGAATCAGGTTTTGGAACAGTTAATGAAAGTGGTAAAAGTAACCCAGGGAGAGACGATACGACTGTGAATGGTTCCGCACGAGCTTTCCTACAGGGTTTCAAGTCAGGCAGTGATGACGGAAATAAAAATCGATTTCTTGAGAGGTATCGAAGTCAATTATGTACTGGCAGCGGCACTTCACAAAAGACAGAGCGTTTGCGGAAACCAGTGTCAGCAGTTATCTTATTTGGCGATTTTGCCAGTGCGCTTGAAAATGGCTCTGGTCTTGATTGCTACTTTAATCTTGTTGCTGAGAGCGGCCAGTTGGAAGATCTGTCAAAAAAATTGGTCAGTATAAAGGAATTATACGAGTTATCTTAACCGGCCCGGCGGTGACTGTCTGCGGCGCCGCCGGGCCCCGAAACTACAGTGGATAAGGAGACAAAAATGAAAATATTTCAAAGCTGGATGGGCAGAAACGAAATCGCACTTTACAATGAACTTTTTCCGAAGGAACCGCTCAATATCTTGATCAGCTACGCGCACGCCAAAGGTGAGGTAATTCGCTCAATTTATGTGCTGAAAGAGCGAGGTGAAATAGCAGAATTGGCAATGGATTCAGGTACCTACACCGTCAAGACCAAGGGGGTCGCAAGGTATCCTCATGTTACTTCAGAGGGTTATTTATCGTACATGAGTGATCACCATCAATTTTTCGATATTGTATTTAATTTCGATGAGATTCACGACCCCAGCGGCTTCGATATCAACTATGCGCATCAACTTGATTTAGAAGCGGCGGGCGTGCCGGTCATCCCGGTAGTTCAGGATGTTTTGGGTGATGAAGAAATCAGGACGTACCTTGGCGATGGCAGTGAAATTATGGCTTTGGGCTCCTCTCAGATCAGGAAACCGGAAGATCTCGATATTGTCTTTGGCAAGCTGGCTGGTACCGGCTCCAAGATACATCTCCTCGGTAAAACTGAATATAAATTCTTGATCCAGGGCCCCCTGTACTCGGCAGATTCATCTTCCGCGATACAGTATCAAAAAAAGGGCTGTCTGCTTTTCTGGAATGATCATCGGGAAGCTGATGAAAACGGCGATAAAACCGACATAATAAATATGGAAATATATTTTGAAGATAAAAATAAATTGCCTGGTATCCCCAAGAGCGAATATCGTTACCGGCAAGAATTTGATGATTATCTGAAGGATAATTTTGGTATAACGCTCAACAATTTTACTCAGGGTAAGACGCAGAGGAACCTTATGATAAAAGTCATAAATATGCGCTACTACAAGATTCTAGAGAAGAAAGTTGAGGCGTACCACCGCAAAAAGGGGTGGATTGATGATGATGGTGAAATCCTGCCTATAACCTGATACTGCGCTCGCGCCATCGATGGCGCAGGATTTGGCGTCAGGTGATTTCGAGATTTAATGAAAAATTTGAGGCCATCAGCTTTAATTGATGCCGCCAGCCCAAGCAATCCATTATCAGTATTCGGGCTGGTGGCATTTTGGTTTTCACTTTTCCGGCTTCGGCTTCGGTTTCTTCTTAACTTCTTTATCCCGTAAACCCACCGCAACTAGGTATTTTCCGAGACCATCCACCTTCTCTTTTAATACAGATTCCTTGATTTTCATTTCTTGATCAATTTCCGCCTTTCTTCGTTTCATCTCCTCGGCGATATTCGCTAACTCTTTTTCGATTTTTATGTACTCAACCTCTATCCTTTTGTTGAAGTTCATCGTTTTCCTCCTTTTATTGTTAAAATGGTTCGATTAATGTGACCAGATTAAGTGGCTTATTGTCGCAAAATATTGAATTTAAAAACTCAATGATTGTGAAAACAATTAATGAAGAAAGTACTTTAATTCTGTTTAGATTTTGATCGAGAATCGGAACCACTATTCTCTACTTCCATTCATTATATATGTCAAATAAAATTGTCTGATAATTGATGATCTAAGACCTAAAATCGGCCATTTCATTTTTTATTATTTTTTGTGAAAATATATATGAAAGGTTACATTTAATATAAATTAATTGAAATTTACGGAGGCAAAAATGGATCAAAATTCAGTAAGTATAAAAAATAAGATTTATTGTGATGAGAATAAAGTGTCTTATAAACCAGAAAAAACAAACCTAATAGCGGAATTAAGCGATCTGGTTATCCACGACGAACCGCAAGAAGTTAAATTGGTGAATATCATCACTGATGTCTCTTTTTCGAAACCAAAACCGAAGCATTTTTTTAGGACTCGTCCTAGTGAAATTTCAGGAAAAACAAATTTGTTTGCATTTATAGAAGATTCTGATTCTGATCATACAATTTATCTTGTTTCGCCTGATATTTTTGAAGAATTTAAAAGCGAATGCTATATTGCAAAACTGGTCACTTGTATAAGTCGGCAGGGATCTATAACATTGTGGCCGCTCAGGATAAATAAGAACGGCAGGGCTAATCCCTGGAACAGCTCGGCTCGTGAAGCTGCAATACTGGCCGAGCAGAATTGGATAGTTAAAAAAGCATATAATCCAGATGCAAATTGCTACGAATTCCGAGAGGCTCAGGGCAATCTAGGTAAACCAGAGTGGCCAGAAATTGAAATGGATGCATTGCTGAAAATGGCACTGAAAAGTTATTTTGTCGGCGATCGCAACCATCCAGTTATAAAAAGATTACAAGGTTTCATCTAAAACGATCTGAAATATTTTAATGATGCCCTCATTTAAGATAGCCATAAGTGGTGCCTTAAATGAGGGCTCTTTAGTTTTTACAAGAGGATAAATATTATGAAAAAATATAAAGAAATATGGTTTGTATTAATGCCATCCGCGTCAGTTGCAGGGGATCCCGCAGCGCCAAAATATATGGTCGCCAAAGAATTATATTCACGCAAAATTATCGAGAAATCTCAACCCGATTTGAATAAATATAATCCGCCTTTCAGCACTGGCAGAGATTCGCTCGTTGTTACAGTAAATGCGTCTGAAACTTTAGGTTGTTTTCTAAAACTAAAGTGGTACCGGCCAGTAAACTTAATTGATATCGGAGTGGAAGCCAGATGTCTACGGAATGGTCTGGTTGAAAAGGACGATTGCACATTATCGTCAGCCCTCTACTATTATAATATAGAATCAGAAAAAGTTGAGAATTCATTGGATAATATCCCTACCCAGTTGGAGTATTGCATAGAATACATTCAATATATGATCAGCCTCCACGCAAAAATTGAAGACGATATCGATTATCCCAGAGCACTTTTGCGCGGCAGATATCAATTCTCAGTGGCAGTCATGGAGCGAAATGGCATCCCGATTGATATGGATAAATATGAAAAATTCAGAGCTAACAGGGGCGCCATCCGCAAACAATTAATTGATGATATTGATGCTAAGTATGGTTTTTTCAGTAACCACGAATTCAACAAGGCGCTCTTCTCACAATACCTTCACAGAAACAAAATGGCCTGGCCAAAAAATGATTCTGGAAGCCTTAATTGTAAGATCGAAACTTTCAAGGAAATGGCAATAATTTATCCCGAAATCTCTGATCTTTGGCATCTAAAATCATTGTTGCCGCATCTCAAAGAGAATAGATTAATCATTGGTAATGACGGTCGCAACAGATCCCCGCTCGTTCCTTTCAAATCAAAAACCTCTCGAAATCAACCTTCCTCAACAAAACATATATTTGGAAACAGTGTCTGTCTCAGATCTTTTATCAGGCCCGCAGAAGGTAGAGCAATCGCATACATTGATTGGGCGCAGCAGGAATTTGGAATTGCTGCGGCGCTGTCAAAAGATCAAAAAATGATTGATGCTTATAGTGCCTGCGACCCTTACCTAGCTTTTGCAATACAAGTTGGCTCCGCGCCATCGATGGCGTCAAAAGAATCTCATCCAGAAGTCAGAGCAATTTTCAAAGAATGCATTCTCGCAACTCAATACGGAATGGGAGCAAAAAAACTGGCCAAAAGGGTTGGTATATCTCCCTCTGAAGCAAGTGAACTGCTCGATTATCATAAAAGTAATTTTGCACAATTTTGGCAATGGTCAGATCAATCATTAAAGCAGATTATGGTGAATAATAAAATGCAAACTAAAATGGGCTGGAATTTCTTTCTGAATGAGAAATCAGAAATAAATGATAGATCTTTACGCAATTTCCCGATGCAAGCTAATGCTGCAGAAATAATGCGGTTCGCGTGTATTATGGCAACTGAGATAGGTCTAAAAGTTTGTACTACGGTTCATGATGCATTGTTGATCGAATCGCCAATTTATCAGATCGATGATGATGTAAGACTAACGCAGAAACTTATGCGGCAGGCCGGTGAAATAATTCTGGATGGATTTCAGTTGAAATCTGATGTTCAAATATTCAGATGTCCAGAAAGATATAGCGATGATCGTGGGACTAAAACCTGGAATAAGTTGAATGCACTTATCGAAAAGAATTCTGGAAATAATTAGTCTATAAATAATTGATTATGTCATTTAATCCTGTATGAAAATGTCAATATTTTATTGTGAAACAATTGTCACAGGTATACAGGAATCGACAACCACACTTACAAAAAGTGACAGCCCGGTACAGTATCTTTATGTAATATATAAAGATGAAATCTTGAATGGATAAATAAATAGAATAAGGAATGAAGATAATAGTAATAATGATTGATGGAAGAATAAGTAGGAACATAGAAGTCTCACAGACCGCAGACCATTCTTTTAACCAAAAATATAAAGTTAAGAGGTAAGTTAATGACTAATCAATGTAATCCCCGAGAAAATACATACGCTATCCAACCATTAAATAATAGTGATTTGGCTGTCCACGATTGTAAGGCCACCGTCAGTAAGTTTTCGCAAGATAGCCCTATTCCAAGGATAGATGAATTAATTATAATATCCGATGAGCAGGTCTCCAGTCAT
>JAOZQE010000042.1 GCA_029932385.1 bacterium
TCAAACAGGCGCTCCGCCAGATGATGGCCGCCACCCATCTCCCTCAAGATCGAAGCCGCTTGGCCGTTCTGGAAAAGAAAATTAAGGATCTGGAAAAAACCATCACCGAAAAGATTACCTGAAATACCACCTGAATAAGTAAAAATATCTCCGATAATACTCAGATGGAGACCGGCTACCATCCCGGTCTCCATCTCTATTTTATACCACACTCAAAAATAGAGATGATTTTTTTTGACTTCTGTCAAAAATAGGGATATATGTGAGGTATGAAGAGAAGATATTTAGAAGATCAAGTTAAAAAAGATCTGCAAAACAAGATGGTTTTTATCAGCGGCCCCAGGCAGGTTGGGAAAACTACACTTGCCAAAACTGTGATTACTGATGCCGCTTCATATCTTAACTGGGACATCCCCAAACATCGGGAAGCAATTCTCAGAAGGGAGCTGCCGCTAACGGATTTGTGGTGTTTCGACGAAATTCATAAATACTCCTCATGGAGAGACTATGTCAAAGGGGTATATGATGAATTTCACGATAATCACCAAATCATAATTACCGGAAGCGCACGGCTGGATATGCTCCGCAAGTCCGGAGACTCACTTCAGGGCAGGTATCACCATCTACGCCTGCACCCCTTATCCGTAAAAGAGTTACAGATTACTGAACAAGATGACTTTCTGGAGTTGTTACAGCTTGGCGGTTTTCCCGAGCCCTACTTTTCCAAATCAAAAATAGAAGCGAAAAGGTGGTCAGTTAACTACAGGTCTCTGCTGGTCAACCAGGAGAGTCCCGCCATCGGAACAATTTCAGATCTGTCGAAGCTGGAATTACTCTCTTTGCGACTCCCGGAACTGGTAGGCTCACCCCTATCCCTGAACGCCCTGCGGGAAGATCTGCAGGTGGCCCATAAAACCGTCAGCCGCTGGCTCGATATTTTTGAAAATATCTACATGATTTTCCGGCTCCCGCCGTTTGGCTCCCCCCTGATCCGAGCCGTAAAGAAAGAGCAGAAACATTACCACTTCGACTGGAGCTTAATTTCGGATCAAGCGGCAAGATTCGAAAACATGATCGCATCCCACCTGCTGAAGTGGGTACATTTTCAAAGAGATGTTTTTGGTGAACTGTTGGAACTGCGCTATTTCAGAGATACGGATAAAAGGGAGGTTGATTTCTGTATTACCAGTAACAATAAGCCGCGAATTTTCGTTGAATGCAAATGGAGTGACAGTTCAACCAGCCCCCACCTCCACTATCTGCAAAAGAAATTCCCCACCGCAAAATACTATCAAATATCAGCCACCGGAGAAAAATCATTTATCAATAAACAGAATACCATCCACATGCCCGCCGTCAATTTTCTCCAGCAATTTGTATAACTCAACTAGAGTTTAGAGTTTCAAGGTAGTCTTCATCCACGTTTTGGGAACGTATTGACATCAGTTGCAACTAGAAATATGCAACGTTGCCGTCCGAACAAAAAAAGCACCACCCTTAGATAAAGGTGGTGCTTTTCTATTTTATTAACGACAAAAACAGACCGACCCCTCCAGTTGAAAACCAACTTAAGGTGTCGCCCTCTCTTTTATACTATTCAGTAGCTGCTGCGGCCGGCTCCTGAGCCTTCTGCATGTAGGCCGTAATTCGGGAAACTTTACGGGCCGCAGTTCTTTTATGCATGATCCCCCGGGTGGCAGCCCGGTAAATCTTGGATACGGTTAAACGGTGAATATCAGTCATTTCGGCCCCAGCAGTTTTTGCATCCACAGCACTGTAAAATGTCTTGAGTACCGTTTTCAACTGTGAATTCACATGCCGGTTGCGTATACGCCGGGTTTCACTCTGTCTCATTCTTTTCAAAGCTGATTTATGATTTGCCAACTTCTTAATCCTCCAAAATATATGACCTTAATCATAAGGTCATATTGTAATATTAAGCTTTTCTCAATTCGATCCGAAACAAATTTTCGGCATTCTCTGTAAAGTGTGGGAGCTGATACCAGAAAAGTCCCTGACTGTCAAGTTCCTTATCCGGCAGCCGAAAATAAACTGCGGCCGCTATTCGATGAATTTACTTAAAGGAAACTCCACAATACCCTGTGCTCCCAGGTCTTTTAGAACTGGAATAATGTCACGAACCACCGACTTGCGCAAGACCACAAAGATATCAACCCAATCATCATCCATCAGGCTGGAGATTGTCGGCACTTTGGTTGGCGGCAGGAGATTGATAACATCATCAAGCTTCTCCCGTTTAATATTCAGCATCACCCCAACCCGGTTGCGGGCCTCCAGAGCGCTCTGGAGAAGCATAATCAGGCGATCAACCTTGTTTTTCTTCCACGAATCTGCAACTGTAGCCTTATTGGCGATCAAAACGGTTGTCGTCTCAAGAACGGTGTCAATGATCTCAAGATTATTAGCCCGCAAGGATGAACCGGTCTCAGTAATCTCAATAATGGCATCAGCTAGATGCGGAACCTTTACTTCAGTCGCGCCATAGGAGTACTCAACCTTGGCTGAAACCCCGTTTTCGGCCAGATATTTCTTGGAGAGATTAACCACCTCGGTGGCGATCGTTTTACCTTCAAGATCCTTTACCGACTTGATCTCTCCGCCCTGCTTGGCCGCCAGCACCCAACGCACCTTATTGAAAGTTACCTTGGCGTACTGCAGTTCAGTCAGCTCAATCACGTCGGAACCGTTTTCAACCACCCAGTCGTGACCGGTAATTCCGATATCAAGGATACCGCTCTCAACATAACGCGCCATCTCTTGGGCCCGGATCAACATACACTCAATTTCAGGATCGTCAATCGATGGAAAATATGAACGTGAACTAGTGGTTATTTTGTAACCCGCATTTTTGAAAAGATCGATCGTCGCATCCTGCAAAGACCCTTTGGGAATTCCTACTCTTAATTTCATTACTTTTTCCTCACTGATTATTTCTTGCCGTAAACCTTTTCCGGATCAAAAACTTTTTCCGCTTTTATTATATTCTCTTTGCCATCTGACTCAATCTGAGTATAGAAACAGCTGTTGTAACCGACATGACAGGCCGCCCCGCCGATTTGCTCAATCTTCAGAACCACGGCATCACGATCACAATCGACCAGAATTTCCTTGATTATCTGCACGTTGCCGGACTCTTCACCCTTGCGCCAGAGCCGTTGCCGGCTGCGGCTGAAATAGCAGGCACGCCCGGTGCTTAAAGTCTCTTCCCAGGCTTCAGGATTCATGAAGGCCAGCATCAGAACTTCACCGGTTTTATAATCCTGGGCCACGGCTGTAATCAAGCCATCTAATTTAGTAAAATCCAAAGGTTTCATAACTCACTCCTTAAAGGTGCCATAAATTCTATTTCTTTTCAGGGTGGAGATAGGCATCGACTTTTTTGATTGCACAAAACTCACCACACATGGTGCAGACCTCTTCATCAACCGGCATACTTTCGGCGCGCCGCATCCGGGCCCGTACAGGGTCAATCGCCAGTTCAATCTGTCCCTGCCAGTCTAGTTTTTTCCGTTTTTCAGCCATCTTGATGTCGCGATCCAAGGCTCCGGGCAGACCCTTGGCGATATCTCCGGCATGAGCGGCAATCAGAGAGGCGATAACACCCTCTTTTACATCTTCGACATCCGGCAGGCAGAGATGCTCGGCCGGAGTTACATAACATAGAAAATCAGCCCCGGCTGCAGCCGCAACCGCCCCGCCAATAGCCGAAGTTATATGATCATAGCCCGGCGCGATATCGGTAACCAGCGGCCCGAGAACATAAAAGGGAGCTCCCTTACACAAACTCTTCTGGAGTTTCATGTTGGTCGCGACCTGATTCAAAGGCACATGACCCGGCCCTTCGATCATGACCTGAACCCCGACTTCCCAGGCCCGGTCGGTCAGTTCACCGAGATAGATAAGTTCCTGCAGCTGGGGCCGGTCGGTGGCATCCGCCAGACAACCGGGCCGCAAACCATCACCCAGACTCAAAGTCACATCATACTTTAAAGCAATCTCCAAAAGACGATCATAATGTTCATAGAAAGGATTTTCCTGTTCATTATAGACCATCCATTCGACCATGAAAGCTCCGCCCCGACTAACAATATCCGTAAGCCGGCCACACTCGCGCAGACTCTCTAAGGTCCGCCGGTTGACACCGGAGTGAATCGTCATAAAATCGACCCCGGTCTGGGCCTGACGTTCAATCACCGCAAACATCTCGTCAACCGTCACATCCCCGAAAAAGCCGTGTTTCTGCACTCCTTCCTGAGCAATACGATAAACCGGCACGGTTCCCAGGGGAACTGTACACTGCGCCAAGATCGAACGCATAACCAGGTCAAGATCACCGCCGGTGCTTAAATCCATAACCGCGTGAGCGCCATAATCGATCGCGGCCTTCAGTTTCAGTAACTCGTGTTCAAGATCCGAAGCGTCAGAAGAGGTTCCGATATTGGCATTGACTTTAACCTGCAAACCCTGACCGATACCGTAGGCCGTAAGATTTTTGTGGTTAGGGTTGGCCGGAATTGCGATCGTGCCCACAGCAACACCTGCTAAAAGATTCTCGGCAGAAACAGTTTCAGTTTGCAAAACCTGCTTCATTTCCGGAGTAATTTCACCGCGACGAGCGGCTAACATCTGGGTCATACTATTTTCCTGTCACCATAACTGACATTTAAGAGATTGCCGGAAAGCTCCCTCATTGTAAAATGCAGAGATTAATTTTATTGAGACTGCAGCAGAGATTTCAAGGCTGCAGTCTTTGCCGCCGGATCTTCAGCTTGCAGAATTGCTCTGATAACCGCAACCGCCGGCACGCCGGTAGCCGCGACTGCGGCTATATTGGTTTCATCCAGACCGCCGATGGCTACCACCGGCAGGCTGACCCGAGCCAGCATCTCTTTAAGACCAGCAAGTCCCACAGCGGGATCAGGTTTACGTTTACTCGGGGTTTTATAAATTGGGCCGAAACCTAAGTAATCAGCCCCCTCGGCAACTGCCGCCAAGGCTTGAGCCAGAGAGTGAGTTGAACGTCCTATCGGCATCTCCGGCCCCACCATACGCCGGGCAACAGCAATCGGCAGATCGTCCTGGCCCAAATGCAGGATATCAGCCTCAACCAGCAGGGCAATATCCGGACGGTCATTAACTACGAAAGGGGTATGAAACTCACGGCACAACGCTCTGATTGCCAAAGCCTGCTCGAAAAAATAACTGTCGCTACCACTTTTCTGACGCCACTGCAGAAGACCAACTCCGGTTTTCAGAACAGCTCTGACATCAGCCAGGAGATCAGAACCGGTATAAAACTCCTCATCAACTACGAGGTAGAGTTTTTGCGATTCTTTATCATCCATCCCGAACCACTTGCGAATCCGGGTTGAACGTTGATTAAGAATACTCTTTTCAAGTTCGTATAAGGTAAACCTTAACGCTTTGATCCCCCGGGAGAGTTCGGAATGAGTAATTAGCTTGGCACACTCTTCAATAACCCGGGCCGCTTCCTGCGCTCTTTTCAGGTTGGCCTGCACTAAGGCCGACCAGTTTTCACGGGAGGCCTCAGTTGCGGTAAACGTCTGCCGTCCGATATCAGTTTCCACCTGCCGCGCGGCCAGACAATCGGCACTAAGTTTATCATCCAGCAACAAGCGGATATCATGGCGCAAAGCCTTGACCCGCAGGGCCAGAGCATCATCACAAACCAGGCGACAATAATCTTCAACCACCCGCAGACCTTCACGCAGGCGGTTGAGATTTACATCAAGAACCCGGTAGACTCGTTTTCCCATAAGCCACCGGCCTCAACTACAATTCTGTAACATTTTCTGCCAGCAGAGCCGCTTCTTCAGCTTCGGTATTAGCCGCTACCTGTTCTTTAATAAAGAGCTTATCCTCTTCACTCATATCGATTTTCATATCACGATAGCAACGCTGACCGGAACCGGCCGGAATCAGGCGGCCCATAATGACATTCTCCTTGAGACCGATCAGATGATCGACCTTGCCGGCAATACTCGCCTGAGTCAGAACTTTAGTCGTCTCCTGGAATGAAGCCGCAGAGATAAAACTGTCCGTACTCAGTGAAGCCTTAGTAATCCCCAGAAAGAGAGGCTCACCCACAGCCGGCTGCAGGCCTTCGGCCACAGCTTTGCGATTACCCTCTTCAAAAACACCTTTCTCAATCGTTTCATCTACCAGGAATGGACTCTCACCCGGTTCAACGACTTTAATCCGTCTCAGCATCTGGCGGACAATGACCTCAATATGTTTATCATTGATGCCAACACCTTGCAGGCGATAGACCTCCTGAACCTCATTAACAATATATTTTGCGAGCTCTTTGACCCCGAGCACCCGCAGGATATCGTGCGGATCAACCGAACCATCGACCAAAGGCTCACCAACAGTAACAATGTCACCTTCATGAACAATCAGATATTTACCTTTGGGAATCAACTGTTCAACCGGATCACCGATTTCAGGAGTGAGAATAACCCGTTGTTTACCTTTAACCATCTTGCCCAGAGAAACTACGCCTTCGATCTCAGCAATGACTGCAATCTCTTTCGGTTTACGGGCTTCGAAAAGCTCGGCAACCCGGGGCAAACCACCGGTAATATCTTTGGTTTTTGTGGTGTCACGAGGTTTGGTGGCAATAATATCACCGGCCAAAACCTCTTCCCCCTCGGCCACCATAATATGAACCCCGGGAGAAAAATAGTAACGCGCATCGCCACGACCAACCTTCAGGGTCCGGTTTTTCTCATCTTTAATCGAAATTCTGGGTCTTAAGTCGGCATTTCGTGACTCACCTACAACCCGTCTTGACATACCGGTTTGCTGATCAACCTGTTCAGAAAAGGTGACCCCTTCAATAACGTCACCATATTTGACTCGGCCGCTGATCGCGGTAATCGTGGGAATTGAGAAGGGATCCCACTCTGCCAGGAGTTGACCCGGCTTTATCTCATCACCTTCCTCAACCATTAACTGGGATCCGAACACTACCTTACTGCGCTCTTTGACATCACCCTTATCATCAGTAATCACTATCTCACCATTACGGTTCATGGCGACCAGCTTACCGTTACGATTACGAACCGTATCGAGTTTGACAAACTTGACCATACCGCCGAGCTTGGCTTCGAGTGAAGATTGTTCAACCGAACTTGAGGCAGTACCACCAATATGGAAGGTCCGCATGGTTAACTGAGTTCCAGGTTCACCAATTGACTGAGCCGCAATAACACCGACAGATTCACCGATATTAACAATCCGACTCCGGGCCAGATCCCGCCCGTAACAGTAGGCACAGATACCCTTTTTAGCCTGACAGGTCAGAACCGAACGAATCCGAACCCGGTCAATACCGGAAGCATCAATCTCTTTGGCTATTTCTTCGGTTATCTCGTAATCGGCTTCAACAATCACCTCGCCGGTAAGCGGCGAGATAATGTCATCTTGAGCCACCCGTCCAAGCACCCGGGAGGCAACACTTTCAATCACCTCACCCCCTTCAGTCAACGGGGTTACGTAGATCCCGTCCAGAGTACCGCAATCAACCTCGGAGACCACCGCATCCTGTGCGACATCAACCAGGCGCCGGGTCAGATATCCGGAGTTAGCTGTTTTCAAAGCCGTATCGGCCAAACCTTTGCGAGCTCCATGAGTTGAAACAAAATACTGGAGTACATTCAAACCTTCACGGAAGTTGGCAATAATCGGGTTTTCAATAATTTCACCCGACGGTTTCGCCATCAGTCCCCGCATCCCAGCTAACTGACGAATCTGCTGCTGACTTCCACGGGCCCCGGAATCGGCCATCATAAAAACAGAATTAAATGACTTGACTTCATGAACTGTGCCGGACTCATCAGCCATCATCTCTTTACTGATGGTCTCCATCATCTCATTGGCAACTTCGTCCGTGGTTTTGGACCATATATCAACCAGCTTATTATAACGCTCGCCGGATGTGATCAGACCATTATTAATCTGCCGTTCGATCTCGAGTACCTTTTCAGTCGCAGCTTCAATCAGAGCACCCTTTGAATCCGGAATCTCAAGATCATCAATACCAATTGAGATACCCGCCTGAGTTGCAATCTTGTAACCCAGATCCTTAATCTGGTCGGCAAAGATAACTGTTTTTTTATCACCGGCTTTGAGGTAGATATCCTCAAAAAGCCTGGAGATGATCTTTTTGGTCAAAGTTTCATTGTAGAAGGAGAAGGGAATTTCAACCGGTACGATCTCATGGAGAAGAACCCGGCCGACGGTTGTTTCAACCAACTCATCATCAAGCATGACCCTGACTTTTGCCTGCAGGTGAACACAACCGGCATCATAGGCAATACGCGCCTCCGTCGGTGAGCTGAAATTGCTACCGGTACCCAGCGCGAACGGCCGCTCACGAGTCAACCAGTAGATACCCAGGACAATATCCTGGGTCGGAATAATCACCGGCCGGCCATTGGCCGGAGAGAGAATATTATTGGTCGACATCATCAGCACCCGGGCTTCGGTCTGGGCCTCAACCGACAGCGGTACATGCACCGCCATCTGGTCGCCGTCAAAGTCGGCATTATAGGCGCTACAGACCAGAGGATGCAGGCGAATTGCCTTACCTTCACTTAAGACCGGCTCAAAAGCCTGAATCCCCAACCGATGCAGGGTCGGGGCCCGGTTGAGCAGCACCGGATGCTCGGTAATCACCTCTTCCAGGAGATCCCAGACCTCGGATTTCTCAAGCTCAACCATCTTCTTGGCACTTTTGATGGTAGTCACATAGTTACGTTCAAGCAGTTTGTTGTAGATAAAAGGCTTAAAAAGTTCCAGGGCCATCTTCTTCGGCAGGCCGCACTGATGCAGGCGCAATTCGGGCCCGACCACAATTACTGAACGGCCGGAATAGTCAACCCGTTTACCGAGCAGATTCTGCCGAAAACGACCCTGTTTTCCTTTAAGCATATCACTGAGTGATTTTAAGGGTCGTTTATTGGCGCCGCTGATCGCCCGGCCGCGACGACCGTTGTCGAAAAGGGCATCAACCGACTCCTGGAGCATCCGTTTTTCATTACAGATGATAATCCAGGGTGCCTTAAGTTCAATCAGACGTTTCAAACGATTGTTACGGTTGATAACCCGGCGGTAGAGATCATTGAGATCCGAAGTCGCAAAACGACCCCCATCCAGCGGTACCAGCGGACGTAGATCGGGCGGCAGAATCGGAATTACATCCATGATCATCCACTGCGGCAAGTTGCCCGATTTGATGAAATCGTCTATAACCTTGAGCCGTTTGGCAATCTTCTTCTTTTTGGCTTCGGAGCCGGTAGAGACCATATCTTCGCGTAGTTGCAGACGTTCGGCCTCCAGGTCAACATTCTCCAGCATCTCCTTGACAGCTTCGGCGCCGATACCACAACGGATACTATCACCATACTTTTCTTCAAGTAGCAGATACTCGTCCTCGGAGAGCTGCTGACCGAGGACAATTTCTTCCGCCTCACCCGCATCCAGAACGACATAGTTCTCAAAATAGAGAATGCGCTCGACATCTTTCAAAGTTTTATCCAGCAACAGGGCGATCCGACTTGGCAGACTCTTTAAAAACCAGATGTGAGCCACCGGAGTCGCAAGCTCAATATGGCCCATACGAACCCGCCGGACCTTAGACTGGATAACCTCAACTCCGCACTTCTCGCAGACGATACCGCGGTGTTTCATACGTTTGTATTTACCGCAGTTACACTCGAAATCTTTAACCGGACCAAAGATTTTAGCACAGAACAGCCCGTCCCGTTCCGGCTTGAAAGTCCGGTAGTTAACAGTCTCGGGCTTTTTTACTTCACCGAAAGACCAGCTTCTGATCTTCTCCGGTGAGGCCAGTTTTATCTGTAGAGATTTAAATTTTAAGGCATCTTTAGGTTTTTGAAAAAAACTTAGAACATCTCTCATGATTTTTCCTCCTCCAATTCAACATCCAGACAAAGACTCTGGAGTTCCTTAACCAAAACATTGAAGGATTCCGGCAGACCCGACTCTAAAGTCTGCTTACCTTTGACAATAGCTTCGTACATCCGGGTTCGCCCGGCGACATCATCAGATTTAACCGTCAAAAACTCCTGTAGCGAGTAAGCGGCCCCATAAGCCTCCAGAGCCCAAACCTCCATCTCACCCAGACGCTGGCCTCCAAACTGGGCTTTACCACCCAACGGCTGCTGGGTCACCAGTGAATAGGGCCCGATTGAACGGGCATGCATCTTATCATCAACCAGATGATGCAGTTTAAGAATATACATATAACCAACGGTTACCGGCCGCTCGAAAGCGTCACCGGTACGCCCGTCATAAAGGGTTATCTGACCACTGCGCGGCAGGCCGGCATTTTCCAGACACTCTTTCATACGTTCTTCACCCGCACCATCAAAAACCGGGGTGGCCATGGGTACATAGCGGGAGAGCTTTCCGCCCTGCTCCAAAATTTCATCATCAGTAGCGGCAGCCAGCCAGTCCCGTGAGCCCTGATCATGCGTAAAAACATGATTCAGTTTTTCGCGCAAAGCGGCAGGACTATACTCTTTCTCAATCATCTCTTCAATCTGCCGGCCGAGAGTCTGGGCGGCCCAACCGAGATGGGTCTCCAACACCTGACCAACATTCATACGTGAAGGAACACCGAGTGGATTCAACACGATATCAACGGTCGAACCATCAGCCAGATAAGGCATATCCTCTTCCGGAACAATTCGCGAAAGAACACCCTTATTCCCGTGACGACCGGACATCTTGTCACCAACCGACAATTTACGTTTGATGGCAATATAGATCTTTACCATCTGGTTAACCCCGGGCTGGAGATCGTCACCTCGTCTCAAGGTCTCAATCTTCTCTTCCAGAGAAGCCTCGACCCGCTCTATTTCACTCTCCATATACGCAACCAGGCGACTGGTCTGGGCCTCGGCCTCAAGCGCATCACGTAAAACCAGATTACTGCACATCTTTAAGGTGATTTTTGCCGCATCATCTTCACTCAGTTTGGTTCCCGCGGTTAAAACCACTGTCCCCTTACCGTTTTTAAGATCGGTTTCCAGGGTTTGGTTGATAAGCAGTTCACGCATCCGGCCGGTAACACTGCGGCGGATGGCATAGAGTTCAGCATCAGCCTCACTTTTTACCAGCTTAATATCGCGTTCCCGATCTTCGGCACCGCCTTCACCGCCATAACCTTTACGGGCGAAGGTTTTGGTATTTATAACCACACCCCGGACACCGGGAGAAACCCGCAATGAGGTATCACGTACCTCGCCCGCTTTCTCTCCGAAAATCGCTCGTAATAGTTTCTCTTCCGGAGAGAGTTGAGTCTCCCCTTTCGGGGTAATCTTGCCAACCAGGATATCTCCGGGAGTAACATGAGCCCCGATATGAACGATACCTTCCTGATCAAGATGAGCCAGACCTTCATCGCCGACATTGGGAATGTCGCGGGTAATCTCTTCGGGTCCTAATTTAGTATCCCGGGCTACGACTTCACATACTTCAATATGGATTGAGGTAAATTTATCTTCTTTGACAATCCGTTCATTAATCAGGATTGAATCTTCAAAATTATAACCACCCCAGGGCATGAAGGCAACTTTTACATTCTGACCCAGTGCCAGTTCACCGTGATCCATCGACGGACCATCCGCTAAAATTTCTCCAACCTCGACCCGGGTACCAGTCTTGACCAGCGGGATATGGTTGCAACAGGTATTCTGGTTGGAACGCATAAACTTGGCCAGAGGATAGATATCCAGACTGAACTCATCATCACTATGTTCAGGTTCATGCCGGACAATAACTTTAGATGAGTCAACGTACTCAACGAAACCATCCTTTTTGGCAACTGCGGCAATCCCGGAATCGAGTGCAACCCGAGCCTCCATTCCCGTACCGACCATTGGCGCTTCAGCTCGAAGCAGTGGCACAGCCTGACGCTGCATATTAGAACCCATCAAGGCCCGGTTAGCATCATCGTGTTCAAGAAAAGGAATTAAAGAAGCCGCAACACTGACCAGCTGCCGTGGTGAAACATCCATATAATCGATGATATCACGACTCTCAATGCTGTATTCACCAGCCTTGCGACAGGCCACCAGTTCATTAACAAAACTTCCGTCCGGATTGAGAGGTGCACTCGCCTGGGCGATAATCTTGTCATCTTCAGCCATGGCGTAAAGATGAACCACCTCGCTACTTACCACACCGTCTTTGACAACCCGGTACGGGGTTTCAATAAACCCGAAATTATTGACCCGGGCATAACAGGCCAGTGAAGCAATCAGACCGATATTCGGCCCTTCAGGAGTCTCAATTGGACAGAGGCGACCGTAGTGAGTCAGATGAACATCACGAACCTCAAAACCAGCTCTTTCACGGGTCAGACCACCTGGTCCCAAAGCACTTAAACGACGTTTATGAGTAATCTCCGACAAGGGGTTGGTCTGATCCATAAACTGCGAGAGCTGACTCGAACCGAAAAACTCTTTAATCGCGGCACTCACCGGCTTGGAGTTAATCAGATCATGCGGCATTGCCGTATCAATCTCTTGCAAACTCATGCGCTCACGAATAGATTTCTCCATCCGTACGAGACCGATACGATACTGATTTTCGATCAGCTCACCAACCGTCCTTACTCGACGGTTACCAAGATTATCGATATCATCAATCATCCCTTTATCCGATCGCAGACCGATCAGATAACGAACAATTTCGAGAATATCCTCCTCGGTCAGAGTCTTACAGTCAAGATCCTGTTCCGTACCAAGCTTATGGTTGATCTTAAGCCGGCCAACGCGTGAGAGGTCATAACGTTCAGGATTGAAAAACAGATTCTGGAAAAGTGAATCGGCAATCTCGATCGTCGGTGGTTCTCCGGGCCGGAGACGACGATAGATCTCTAGTTTGGCTTTTTCAACTTCAATCTCTTTTTCACTCTTCTCGCCCTGAGCAACCAACTCACGCTCTTCATCACTTAAAACAATTTTATCGACCAGCAGTGTATCTCTTAAGTAGGAACCGACATTGATGTTATCAATAAAAAGAATTTCAAACTGTTTCACGCTGCTCTGCTGAATCTCTTCCAGCTTTTCGGCAGTAATCTCTTCATTGCACTCAAGCAGAACTTCACCTGTCTTAGGATCAACAACGTCATGTGAAACATATGAATTGACTAACTCATCATCCATCATCGGCAAAAATTCAAGCCCGGCAGCCTTCATCCGCCGGAGAGCCGCTTTACTGATTTTGCGGCCCTTCGCAAGGAGGGCATCACCGGTGGCAGGATCCAGGATATCTTCCCGGGCCTTGAAACTGGCCACCAGATCACTATGTTCATAGTTAATCTGGCGGGAAAACGTACCGTCTTTCAAACAGTTAATCGTAACGCTGTCATAGTACAGGTTCAGCAGCTCCTCGGAAGAATAACCCAAAGCCCGCAGCAGAACCGTGGCCGGTAGTTTACGCCGTCGATCAATCCGCACGTGGATCAGGTCTTTATTATCAAATTCAAAATCTATCCAGGAACCCCGATAAGGGATAACCCGGGCGCTGAAAAGTGACATGCCGCTGACCGAACTCTTGGCTTTTTCCTGGGCGAAAAAGACCCCTGGAGAACGATGCAGCTGGCTGACAATAACCCGTTCGGTACCGTTGATGATAAAGGTTCCCCTTTCACTCATCAGAGGAATCTCGCCGAAATAGACCTCCTGCTCCTTGATATCGCGGATTGAGCGCTGATCACTGCCCTCCTCAATATCCCAGATGATCAATCGGATACGAACCCGGATCGGAACTGAATAAGTTACACCTTTGAGCATGCACTCACGATCGGTATATCGCGGCGTACCCAGTTTATAACTCACATATTCGATTGATGAAGTACCATAAAAGTCTTTAATCGGAAAAACACTCTTAAAGACACCATGGAGACCAATTTCATCTCTCTCCTCCAGGGGAATATCATCCTGGAGAAAACGTTTATAAGAATCGAGCTGCAGGTCAAGGAGAAAAGGTACTTTTGCAACTTCTTTTATAGATGCAAAATTACAACGCAGACGAGGTAGGTTACGGCTGTTGCGGACTACCATAGAACTTTAACCTCATTTCATAAAAGTTAGAGTATTAAAACTATTTGCTTGGGAGCAGGAAGGTTTGCGACTCTACACCAATACATCTTGCTAGCGCCTTCAAAAGCGGCGGAGAACAGGTCAAAAAATGTAGAGAATGAAAAACAACGTAAGGGATAAGGCCTATCCGGCCCTATCCCTTACGAAAAATGCAGTCATAATTGATGATCTTATTGATCATCAAATAACTTACTTAACCTCAGCAGAGGCACCGACATCTTCAAGTTTTTTCACGATCTCTTCAGCTTCATCTTTACTGATGGCTTCTTTGATCGCATTCGGGACAGCCTCAACAGCGGCTTTAGCTTCTTTCAGACCGAGACCGGTAATCTCGCGAACAGCTTTAATAACCTGAATTTTCTTCTCACCAAAAGAGGTAAGAACAACATCAAACTCAGTCTGTTCAGCGGCAGCACCAGCAGCATCGCCGGCAGCCGGCATTGCCGCTACCGCCATCGGAGCTGCGGCAGAAACACCGAATTTCTCTTCAAGTTCTGAAACCAGCTCGGAGAGCTCAAGAACGGACATGTTTTCAATAAACTGGATTACATCTTCTTTTGTGATAGACATAGCATCAAACTCCTTCATAGGATATAAATTTAATCTAGCAAATTTTGATTTTAGTGTTTTTAAAAACTCAAAAGAACAACTTAGCTCTAGGCCTGCTGTTCTTTCTGTTCCTTAATTGCATTCAAGACCTGAACCGCAGATCGGGTCACCGCACTCAGAACGTTAACCAGACCGCCAGGAACGGCATTCATAGTTCCCAGCAGAGTTGCCTGCATAACCTCTTTGCTCGGCAACATAGCCAATCGTTCCAAGGTAGCAATATCAAGATAATTACCGGAGAGAACCCCACCCAGAACTTCAAGGGCATCCTCTTTCTTAGCAAACTCAACCAGAACTTTAGCTGCCGCCGCCGGATCACCATAGACCAGAGCCAAGGCACTTGGTCCCTGCAGATGCTTAACCAGAACTTCATTGCCGGTTGCTTTTGCGGCAATCCGGGCCAGGGTATTCTTGACAACCTTAAATTCAGTCTCTTTCTCACGCAGCTGGCTCCTTAACGCCGTAATCTTCTCAACATCAAGACCACGGTAGTCAGCCAGAAATGCCGCCTGAGCATCACCAAACTTTGCCGTCAGTTCATCAATCTGAACCTGTTTATCCGCTCTATTCACCTTTCTTCACCTCCTTGTCTGTTTATTGATCATGTCAAAAGGCAAATGAGCTCACACTAATATCAGATCTGCGTTATAAAACGACAAACCGGACAGCCTCGGTGGGATTTTACGACCTTAGTTAAAATCAACCCACGGTCTACAGCTCAGATATCCTATTGAAAATCTATCTAAAATTGTAACGTCTTAATGACTTACAAACTGTTTATATCAATTCTGATACCGGGACTCATGGTCGAGGCCAGAGTGAATCCACGGAAATAGTTACCCTTGCTTGAAGATGGCTTAAGCCGGTTCAAGGTTTCAACCATCGACATAATATTCTCCAGCAGATTCTCAGCACTAAATGAGATTCGTCCGACTGAAACTTGGATAATACCAGCCTTTTCAACCCGGAATTCAACCTTACCAGCCTTAATCTCACTTACGGCCCGAGCAACATCAAAGGTCACGGTCCCAACCTTGGGATTAGGCATCAGACCCCGAGGGCCTAAAACCCGGCCCAGTTTCCCGACAACCCCCATCATATCCGGAGTCGCGATAACTTTATCGAAATCGAGCCAGCCGTCAGAGATCTTTTTCGCGAGATCATCCGCACCGGTGAAATCAGCCCCGGCCTCACGGGCCTCAAGCTCTTTTTCGCCTTTGGCAAAAACCACGACACGAGCACTTTTACCACTGCCATGAGGCAGAACCACAGCACCCCGAATCATTTGGTCGGCATGGCGGGGATCAACCCCGAGCCGGACAGCGACATCGACACTCTCATCGAATTTCGCTGTCATAAATGATTTCAACAAATCAACTGCTTCCGCCAAAGGATATTTCTTTTCGGAATCTACCTTGGCCCGATTGGCACTATAATTTTTTCCAGACTTAGCCATTTAATCCTCACATATCCTTCTATTCGACAACAATGCCCATGCTACGAGCCGTCCCGGCAATAATCTTACAGGCGGCATCTATGTCATTGGCGTTAAGATCAACCATTTTCAACTCTGCAATCTCTTTTACTTGGCCCGCTGTTACCGTCCCAACTTTATCTTTGTTCGGAACCCCGGAACCCTTATCCACTTTCGCCGCTTTTTTCAGCAAGACTGCCGCAGGCGGAGTCTTAGTAATAAAACTGAAGCTTCGATCCGCATAGACAGTGATGATAACCGGGATAATCATACCCTGTTGGGATTCGGTTTTAGCATTAAAGGCTTTGCAAAACTCCATAATATTTACGCCATGCTGCCCCAATGCCGGACCTACTGGTGGCGAGGGGTTGGCTTGTCCGGCCGGAATCTGGAGCTTGATCTGACCTGTGATTTTTTTCGCCATCCTAAATTCTCCTGCACTCTCTAATTTAAGAGTTTAATATAAATTCACACACATAAAGATATGTGCGTTTTCTTAACTTATTTTTTCCAGTTGACTGAATTCTATTTCAATCGGAGTCGGCCGCCCGAAGATACTGACCAGAACCTGAACTTTACCTTTTTCAGGGTTAATGTCATCAACAGATCCGGTAAAATTGGCAAAGGGACCTTCCAGAACCCGAACACTTTCACCAACCTCGAAAAGAACTTTTGGTTGGGGCCGCATCTCACCTTCAGCGATCCGATCCAGAAGATTATTCGCTTCGGCCTCAGAGATTGAGCGGGTCGCCGCAACCCGGTCACCACCACCGACAAAACCAGTGACTTTCGGAGTACCCTTAACCACATGCCAGGTCTCCTCGGTCATCTCCATATTAACCAGGACGTAACCGGGGAAAAATTTTCTCTGTGAGGTCCGCCGTTTACCTTTAACCATCTCCACAACCTGTTCGGTTGGAACCACGATTTCAGCAAACATATCCTGCAGACCATATTGCTTGATCCTCTGTTCGAGGGTCAGCTTGACTCTGTTCTCATAGCCCGAGTAAGCATGTATCACATACCATTTCTTCGCCATAACTTACCCTATCAGCCTTTATTTAATCCTATCATTGAATCGCAAAACTGCCGGATTAAACTGAAAGAATGAATTTAACCAGTTTTGACAGACCCAGGTCAACTACGCCAAGATACAGAGATATGATCAACACCACAACCAGCACCACCCAGGTGAGACCAATCGTAGCTTTACGACTGGGCCAGGTAACCTTCTTCATCTCACCTTTTGAGTCTTTCAGGTACTGACCCAGTTCGGTGATACTTTCTTTAATTGCTGCCAAGTTTCAGGCCCCCTTATTCAACCGAAATATTCCGGCTAATGGTCATTTGATATTTGCTGGCAGGCCAGGAGGGATTCGAACCCCCAACACCCGGATTTGGAGTCCGGTGCTCTAGCCATTAGAGCTACTGGCCTGCAAAATCTTCAAGAAGAGCAATCGCCACTACTTACAAATAAAAAAACTATTTAGTCTCTTTATGCAGGGTGTGGGTCTGACAAAAACGACAGAATTTCTTAAATTCCAATTTGTCAGGGGTATTCTTCTTGTTCTTTTTCGTCGTATAATTTCTTCTTTTACATTGCCCGCAGGCAAGTGTGATTTTATCTCGCATGACTATCCATATACCCGGCGACTAAGCGCCTGAAGAATTTATTTTAATGATAAACCACAACAAACCAAAGCCAGAGACGGATTTTGACAAACCCACCCTGGCTTCGACTGACAGTAAATCTGTCTATAATCGTGCTAGTTACTCAATAACTTCGCTGACAACTCCGGCACCAACCGTACGGCCACCTTCACGAATCGCGAAGCGAAGCTCTTTCTCCATCGCGATCGGAGTGATCAACT
>JAOZQE010000133.1 GCA_029932385.1 bacterium
TTTGGAGCAGGATCGTAATCTACCAGAGACAGAAGACTTTTTTGCCGTTTTCGGGTCGGGCCTTGATCTTTTCCATGTGGCGCAGAGTTGCTAAATTTCTTTCGAGTTCTCTCGTCGAGAGACTCACTCTTTCAGCCAGGGGGGTCATCTCGAGACCGCCGGTTTCGCTTAAGGCCGTGATGATATTCTGCTGAGTTGAAGTCAGGTTGATTTCACTCTCCGGGCATGATTTAGCGTGATGAACCGCCCAGGGATCGCATATTTTGGTTGGTGAGAGAACATCCATGTAGCAATCTTCACAGAGCGTCTGGCTATTGCAGATCTCCTCATCACCGGGCTCGATGGTTTCTCCGCATCTATCACAATTCATTGCGATTTTCCTTATGTTTTTGAGCGTTTAGTTGGTCTTTTAATATTTATGTGTCTGAAATTAAGTTACAATTGTGGCTCTGGAATTCAGGTTGGCAGGAAAATTTTTGAGAGTGGCGACTCCTTATATTTTTCATAACGCAGTTGCACCATATCGTGAGCCGGTGAGAGATCAGCCTCGATCGCGTTCTCAGGACACCAGCGCATACAGTTGAAACAGAGGATACAGTGTTTAGCATAAGTTGGATAAGGGGTCAGGGTCAGAGCTGCAACCGGACATTTATCAGCGCAGATACCGCACTGATTGCAGAGATCACGGTTGACTTTACGCGGCGGCAGAAACTTGCGTGCAAGTTCAAGATTCTGCTGCTTCATCTCCGCAGTTACAGCTGCAGACTGATAACTGAGAATCTGCTCCGGCAGCAGTTTAGGGTTAGGTTTTTGCAGGTTGTTGTCAATGTTGCTTACCAGATTTTTAATCAAACCATCATCCTCGTAGTCGGGATGACCTTTGCCCGCTGGATTTTCCACCTCCCACATCAGAGAGTGAACTGCGACAACGCGGGCCGCGCCAATTAATTTGTAGCCTTGTTGCATAATCGATGCGCCCATTTCGGCCAGGGCGATGCCGCTGGTGGCCGCGCCCCAGGTGACAAAAGGAGCTGCGTAAGCTAACGATTTTGCCGGCAGGCTGCCAATCAGATCCATAATCAACGGCAGGGCGTGGGATGAGTAGACTGGAGAACCGATGAACAGGCATATTTTCTGATCACTATCTTTGATTTCGCGTATGACTTCGGCCAGTTTTTCCTTGTTTTTACCGAGCTCACAGACCGTTATCTGGCGGTCGAAATCGACAAGTGTTTTTTCAATAACTTCAGCAACATGCCGGGTCGTGCCGGCCGGAGAACAGTAGAAGATAAAGGCTTTGTACATAATTAATCCTCATTGATGATATTTTTTAAGATTATTTACTGTCTGATTTTGATCTATGGGTCGCATGTAAGTAATTTGTTGTCAAGTTTTTTCTGTTGCCAAGCTTTTTACATGTTCATGTTAGCCGGTTTTTTTTGAATATAAACCGATAGCTGAAAATATTTACCATGGGAAAATTTTGATAAGTGTAGGAACAGTTTTTCATGCAACATAAAAATATTATTTTTATCTTGTATTATGTTCGAGTATATGTTAATGGTCAGAAAAGTTTGGTTGTTGAGTATATCAAATCTGTGAGCAGGATAAGGGAGATGTTAAAATGGCTAAAGTGTTGATAGTTTATTTCAGTCGTACCGGAAGTACCGAAAAAATGGCTAAGTATATTGCTGAAGGAGTTCGTTTTACCGGGTCCGAAGTTGAGTTGAAGAAAGTAAGTAAGGTTAAGAGTGAAGATGATCTTAACGGTTATGATGCCTACATCTTCGGTTGCCCGACTTATCATAGAGAGATGACCCAGAATTTCAAAACCTTCTTTTTTCTGGCGGAAAAGGCTGAGCTTGCTGGTAAAGCCGCTGGAGCTTTCGGTTCTTATACCCATTCCGGCGATGCTCCCAAGGTTATTGCCGATACAATGGAATTTGTCCTTAAGATGAAAATGGTCAGCTTGGGCTCTTTTAACGCCCTTGAAGGCAAACTCAAAAAAGACGACGCTGAAATTGTTAAAGCTTGTCAGGACTACGGAAAGGCGGTTGCTGAGACCGTTTAATGCTGAGTAATATTTTAAGTTAGAAAAGGTCGCAGCTTAATCATTAAGCTGCGACCTTTTTTTTGTAAGAAAAACCAGCTTGGCTCGTTGCGGACGGCCTATCCACCATTTTTGTTCGAATTATTTCAGATTGAGTTGGTTAATCAAACGTCTTCCTGCCTTTGCCAAAAGCTTTAACCTTCTCCAGCACATCTAGCATCTCTTCAGGGGTGTCATTCTTATGATAATGGCAGGTATTGCATGAATTTGGCTGTTTCTCGGAACCTCCTGCCTCGATAGTTTTCTGTGGGCTTACTACCTTGAATTGGTGACTATGTACATCACCTTTTGTCGCCCGTTTACCTAACGGGGGCATATGACAGCCAATACAATTGTTGACGCTATGAATTCCGTGGATGCCCTTGTTTTCGACTTCATGACAACTCCGGCACAGCGAAGATCCCGGCAGTTTTGTTTGATATTTATTGGAGTTACCTTTTCTGTGAATATAATGACAGTCCCAACAGACAATTCCTTCTCTGGCATGCCCACTTTTCATCCAATCGATATATTCTTGACGATTTGCTCTTGAGCTATCGTCTGGATGGAGCTTAGGTTTTTCGTTGAACATGAAGTTCAGTTGTCCGCCGGGTTTATATCCAAAAGGAATTATTCCAATTCACGTTGAACCATTACAATAACATCTGCCAACCTAAACTTTCCGGCCATTTTACAAACGAGAACTTCATCGTAATTTTATTGAATCTTAATTTCCTTAACAGTGGCGTCCGCTACCCGGCGGACATCAGAAGCTTTGGGCTATAGCTCTTTTCGGACAATAAAAATTGAATATCAAAACAAGAAAGGGGCAGTGCAAACAACCCCTTTCTTTTACGGTTACGACCCTCTATTTGAGTAAATGGGTCTGCCCGGTTCGGATTGCATCAATAAGCAATTTCCCGGTTATTTTTAGTTTTCCCAACCCCCCTTTCTTGTTGGCCATAATAATGTCGTAAAGTTCTTCCCTGGTTTGCGGCGGCCTGGTTTCGGCCGGCTTTTTTTGGAGAGAGATGGCTTTTGTCGGGCACGTGGGTATGCATACGCCGCATCCGATGCAGCGGTTCAGGTCAACCACGGCCGGTTGCTTCTTTTCGGAGACGCTTACAGCCCCGACCTGACAGCGCTTCTCACAAATACCACAGCCATTGCAGGTATCGGTATCTATTACAGCATAAAAATTCGAAGCCCAAAAATCGACTGGTTTTGGCAGTTTTTTTTGCATAGCGAGCATGCCGCAGCAGCAACCGCAACATGAACAGATGAACTCGGCTTTTTCCGTATTCGAAGGTTGCAGAACCAACCCCTGTTTTTGATTTTGTTCAAGAATCGAGATAGACTCATCCAGCGTAATTTCTCTTCCGAGACCGTTTCTCAGGATAGACTGGGCCATGTTGCCGGCGGCAAAGCAGGTCTCTTTTCGGTCTGTGACTTGACAGGGCTCTCCCGCTAAACTCTTTTTTTGGCGGCAAATACATTCAAAGATGGCAAAAGGTGCTTCAGCTTGCTGCAATAGCACCGCTACTTCATCGAATGTACTTACATTATGTTGCGTCTGGATACTTTCAGCAATTGGAATAGTCCGCATCTGCGGGAGTTTTGTACTTAATAATTCTACCCCAAATTTTTTATCCGAGATGTATTCGTTAAAATCTTTTATAAATTCCGGAGTAAGTTTGCCGACTTGATATTCGTACATTCCCACAACCAGAGGGGCATTACAATAAAGTTTTTCTCCTTCTTTGATTTTTAATTCAATCCCTCCTTTTTCCTCAATGCAATCAAGCAGGTCCGCTAGTTTTACCGGAGATTCAACTATATGTCCGGCTCTTCTAAATACTGTTTCCAGCGGTTCAAACTTATAGGTCAAACAGGTGGCGATCTCTGCCTCTATCGGGGTGAAGATATGTTTTAAAATTCTTATCTCAGAGCCTGACTTTGTCGCCGGAAAGCCTACGGCCTGACTGTCTAAATGGCGTTGCAGTTTGGTATAAACATGTTCACTCTTTTCCATATTGCACCTCCTTGTTTTTTAACTACAAGTCAATACGCCTTTGTTCGGAAGTTGCCCAACGGCCGCAAATCAGCTGCCGTAAAATGGCGACGGGAGTTTCAGAATACCTATAACTGCTACCGTTTTACAGTCGGTTCTGTATTTGCATTGTTATGTGACTGCTTTTTAGAACCAATCTTCGATAGTTAATCCCTCAACTCTGCAAAATTCTTTTGTATTGTGGGTAACTAATATGGAATTCACGCAAAAAGCAGTACCAGCAATGAGATTATCAAGAGGCCCTATTGGCATACCTTGATTTTCAAGATCCGCTCTAATTCTTGCGGAAGCTTCTGCCTCTTTTGAGGTAAAAGGTAAAATATTGATGCGTGAAGCAAATGATTCTAATTGTTTTTTCCGTTTTCTAGAATTGTTTGATTTAGCTATTCCAACTTCAAGTTCGTACAGTGTAATTGTTGAAATGGCAATATCTTTAGGGGATTTTGAGAATAGCATTTCTGCCACATTGCCAAAACCTTTGAAAAAATATATAAGTGTATTTGTGTCGAGTAGATACAATTTAGAGGGCCTCCCTCGGGTTGTCTTGACTGGAATTCAGCCTTAATTCTTCAATTGTTGGGAAGTCATCTTTCCAGCTGCCTGCCAATTTGACAATATCTTGAGGCCATTCTGTTATTGTTTTTTCCTCTATAATTCTTGCCACCCATTTACTAACGGACAAATGCCCTGACTTTGCGGCTTCTTTCATTTTGGTTTCGACGTTATTGTCGAGATAGATGGTTACTTGTCCCATAACTTTACCCTCCAGATACCTGATTATAATATAATTGCAATTATAATTGCCAGGGAGAGATCTGTCAATAGTTAATGCAAAGTTAAGCAAAGGGGGTTGGCCATATATCGTTCGCAATAACCGGCAATTTGGAGCGATGTTTGAGTTGTGCTAGCGTAGCTGAAAGC
>JAOZQE010000134.1:0-3221 GCA_029932385.1 bacterium
TATTTCCATAGATATTGCAAAAACCTGACTGAATTAAAAATATTCAAAAAAATTTACGGCTCCGACTGATACGCGGAATTATATTAAATAACAATAAAGCAGGGTAAAATCAAGCCGAAAGGAATCGAATCCAAACTCTATAAATTCAAGTTGTATCCCCGGTCGAGAATTAAAAGGTCTCTGAGGTTTTACGCTCTGGCTATTTCTTGTGGTCTTCTACTTGGCAACATCGATTTTTCTTTTTTCAAGGTAGATTTTGCGCACAAAATCATACTCAAAGGGGGAGCCGGATTGATAGTAACGGAAGTCGATCTGATGTCTGGCATCTATAGCTTCAATTGTAACCAAACTCCAGCGGATTTTTGATTCATTACCGACGCTGACATTTTCAAAAGGACCATCATCCCACAACCAGTCCCAAAACAGGTAGCGGACGGTAGCATCAACCGCCAGACCGGTGGTGTCACGCAGCGAAGAAGGCCCTAAGACCGGTAAAACCAGATAGGGGCCGGGGCCGACACCGTAATAACCCAGGGTCTGGCCGAAATCCTCATCATATTCGGGCATGCCCCATTTTTTGGCCGGGTCGTACATTCCCGCCAGGCCAACCGTGGTGTTAACAATAATCCGCCCGGTGGTAATCGCAGTCCCTTTGCCTTTAAGCTGGAGCAGGTTATTGGTCAGGTTGCTTAGTTCCTCAATGTTGTTGAATATCCCGGAAAGACGATCCTGAACATAATTGGGGAGAATCCACTCATAGACACCGACTATCGGCAGGAATAGATATCTATCAAAGTAGTAATTGAACTTATACATCTCCCGGTTAAAGCACTCCCAGGGATCGTAGGCATCAATCGGATGAATAACATCTTTTTTGACAAATTCACTGACCGGCTTTCTGGCCTGGAAGATGGTTGTTCCTTCGTCATAACGAGCAGCCGGCCGGGTCGCACAACCACTGACAAGAAGCAAGAGAAGGCAGAGTCCCAGAATATATCTGGATGAACTACTTTTTTCTATTTTCATCGTGCCTTAATCTCCATTTAGCACCTTAACAGGTTATTTGCGACCTGCGGAAGCAACCCCGGGTGCGGGCATACTCCAATCAGTTTCGGGTTACGGGACTTGAACCCACATTATTTTTTGAAAAAATCGATCATATAGGCAACATTATCTTTGTAAGCCATGTTGCCGCAGTGACCGCCCCGAGGATAGATCTTCGCCCGACCCCCAAAAACCCGCCGGAAATACTCGATATCATCTGGAGCCAGAATGAAATCGTCAATATTCGTAACCATGCCGATTTTATCACTCTGTTTCAGGTAATCTTCAATCGTTTTCAGACTGCTTCGGTCAACCAATTCGCAAAAACTCAAACCAGGATTTTTCGCTTTGTAAACCGGATAAATAATATTTTTGACATATTCACTGAAACTGCATCGGCAAGCTATTTTACAATAGTCGGTCAGTGAGTCGGTCTTGAAAAATTTTAAGTTTTTAGGAACGATATAGCCACTGTTGGTCATGACATCGGAGACGAAAAGAAGATTGCTCAGGGAGAGTCTAAAGGAGAGTCCGACCACTGCCTTAGCCTCCTTCTGACTCGGCAGGATCTTGTCATAGGCGCTGTAGAAAAATTCGAAAGAGAGTTCGATAAAATCACCCTGGACATAGGTTTCGGTGGCGTTGTGCATCAATTTTTCGTAAAAATCATTAAATTTATCCAACCCACCGGGGATATTATCGACCAGCATCTTGTCGAGTTTGACCGCAGAATCATAAATATTCAAAGCCGGGTTGATCATCATGACTTTCTTAAAATTGAAGATTTTTTTAACTTCATCCAGTTTGGCAACAAAGGCTGCCTGGGAGCCGCCGAGGCTGTAGCCGGTAATATAAAAATCTCCGATCAGATCCTTTTTCCCGACCTGCTGGATAATCTTTTCCATGACATTGTAGATATCTTCGGCATCGGAACGGATATCGCCCGGCATTCCCGAACTCGAAGCGGCAACAATAAAATTGGGATGAGTTGGCGAACTTATGGCAACAACATGAAATCCGGCCTGAAAAAATGCTTTCTGCATCATTTTCATCTTGGCTGAATCGTAACCGGCACCGGTTCCGGCAATCAGAAACATAACCGGAGATCTTTTTTTATGGTAGGCGACCGAGTAGCGTAACTCTTTGTTGTACCAGAAGACATCGGGCACCTGCCGCTCCGGGAAAATATCGATAGATTGATAATGCTTGGCCCGGATATTTTTCGGTAAATCGGCCTGGGCTTCAATCGGGGTTGAAAGGATAGTGGCCGCAATGGGATCAGCAATGGGATAATCGTAGGATTCAGCCTGCCCGATAGAGGCGGCCGGCAGAATTAAACTGCATGCCAGCAGCAGGTATTGCAACTTTCTCTTTATTCTCACACTTCTTACCTCGCAACTGTTTTTTAGCCTGAAAACAGAATTATAATAATCATCTGATATCAGCCATCTCTTAAATAGAGTTAGCATACAACATGGTTTCGGCCAATAATAAACATACTGTAAATATCTATATTTACTCAACTTTCTGGGTCAAATCAGACTGCGAGTGAAATTGTATGAGGAGGTATCTAAGTCATCAATCCGAAAACGCTGCGGATGGTGAAAACGACGTAAGTCAAAAGAATCCGGCGCATAGGTCAGATCGATAATTTTACAGCTAATATCGGGATTACGCAGAGATTTAAGCTGATTGAGCAGGGAAAATGGGGTGCCGGAAGTTAAGACCGTCAAACCATCACGTTTAGAGGCGATAATCTCTTCCCGCCGACTGGAGATAAAGGTTTTACCGCGACGATCAAGAGTTAAGGGCACCCGGGTGATAAGCAGCGGCAAAAAGCTGAATACGGTCAAACATAAAGTGCTTCCAGGTAAAGCCCGGAGACTGTTAATCGAGTTTTCATCAAGCTCTGGGCTCAAATGCAGGGCGGAAATACTATGCTCTGCGTAAAAACTTAAGGCGGCCTGGTTGGTAGCGTGCAGAAAAGGCCCGGTTGCCAGCCTGAATTCAGCTGCGGGAATATCGAGGGCTGAAAAGAGCGCCAGCTGATCGAGGCCGTTAAGATGAAAGCGCCGGAATCCGGCTCCGGCCAGACGTTTTACAACCTCACCTAAGAGCTGCTCCCGCCCGGGATAATTAAGCGGCGGCAAGCTCCATTCAAGTTTGGGAAAACGGCG
>JAOZQE010000134.1:3321-5079 GCA_029932385.1 bacterium
TCCGGCAGAAATTCAAGTGCGTTAAAATCAGCCGGCGAAAAAAAATAGCCCTCCTCACCGGCATAACGATAAGGCCGGCGGCAGGGTTGACTGCAGCGGCCCCGGTTTGCACTCTGGCCACCGAAAAAACTGCTGAACTGACAAAGACCGGCGACCGAAACACAGAGGGCACCGTAAACAAAAAGTTCAAGCTCCAACGGGCTCTGACAGGCCACCTGGTTAATCTCATCCAGAGAGAGTTCACGCCCTAAAACCACCCGCTCACAACCCCGGGCCGCCATTACAGCAGCCCCGGCCGCGTTATGAATTGTAAGCTGGGTCGAAAGATGAATTTCGAGATCAGGAAAATCCCGCCTGAGAATATTAACCAGCCCCAGATCCTGAACAATAACCGCATCAACTTTGATCCGTAAAAGCGCATTCAGGATGCTGTAGATTTCGGCCAGTTCATCGTGGCGGATCAGGGTGTTTAAGGCGACATAAACCTTGACCTGACGCTGATGAGCATAGAGTGTCATAAGTTCAAGGTCGGCCAGAGTAAAGTTTTCGGCCCGCACCCGAGCGGAAAATTTCTTTAAACCCAGATATACCGCGTCGGCACCGCCGTCAAGAGCTGCCATAAAGGTCTCAAAACTCCCGACCGGAGCCAGCAGCTCCGGCACTTTCCGGCACCAGCTCCGGTTTGCAGCGGAATCGGCGACAACAGATTCTTCGGAAATACTCACAACAGCATAATCCGGCCGGGATCGGGCTCACTGAAACGACCAACCGGCCAACAACCCGAACCGATTGCATTAAAGGCGTGAATTACCATGGTTGCCGCATCCGGAGCCACGGCCAGCAACAGACCACCAGAAGTCTGAGGATCAAACAGCAGCTCTCTCATAATCGGGTCAACCAGATCCTGACCTGAAAGTCGAGAATCAAAAAAGTCCCGGTTGCGATGGCCGCCCCCGGGAATAAACCCCCGGCTGCAAAGATCTTCGGCCCGCTCCAAAAATGGCACCTGACTCATTTCAACCGTAACCCCGACCCGGTCATCGGCTACCATTTCACTCAAATGCCCGATGAAACCGAAACCGGTCACATCGGTGCAAGCATGTACCGCCTGGCGCCAGCCGCTCTCTGGTGGCAGCAGGTTGAGCCTTAGCATCCACTCCAGAGCCGGCTCAATCTCGGCTTCGGTAACAAAATCGGCCTTCAGAGCGGTCGCTAAAATCCCGTTCCCCAGCGGTTTGGTCAACAATAACAGATCCTCCGGCAGGGCGCCCTGATTACGCCAGATTTTATCCGGGTGAATCTCACCCGTAACCGAGAGACCATATTTAATCTCCGGATCATCAATACTGTGGCCCCCGGCTAAAACCGCCCCGGCTTCGGCTATTTTATCGAGGCCGCCGGCTAAAATCTGTTTCAAGATTTCAGGGGCGAGAGTATTGATCGGAAAGGAGACCAGATTCATCGCGGTCAGCGGCCGCCCACCCATGGCATAAACATCACTGAAGGCATTGGCCGCCGCGATCTGACCGAAACGATAGGGGTCATCAACCATTGGCGGAAAAAAATCGACAGTCTGCACCAGAGCGACATCATCATTGATACGAAAAACTCCGGCATCATCACCACCTTCAAGACCAACCAGCAGCCGTTCATCAACCGGCAGTTTCAAACCCTGCAACACGTCCGCCAACTCCGACGGACCAATCTTTGCCGCTCACCCGGCCGCGGCCGAAAGGGTTGAAAGTCTGATTTTATTAT
>JAOZQE010000004.1 GCA_029932385.1 bacterium
CCTCCCCATAAGTAAAACAACTGTCATAGACACGATGTTCCGAGAAAACCTGCACGACGGCCGTTGTCCCGGTACCGGTAATGGTCAAGTCGTACGGATTTTCATCACTATCATTATTGGCTATTGCGATAGTCGCCGTCTTGGCTCCTGTTGATGTGGGCGAGAATCTGATCGTAAATGTAGTGCTGCTACTTCCGGTCACGGGTGATATGGGTTGAGTTTGCACGCTGAATTGACTGGAGTCAGCTCCTGTTATTGCAATTATTGGAGTACCTGAAAGCGCAAGATCCGCAGTTCCAGTATTTTCAATGGTAAAGATTAAGTCGGTATCAGTGCCGGTTGCTTGACTTCCAAAGTCATGGCTGCCTCCGTCAGCTATGTTTATCGTATTTTGCTTGAGGTTGATTTCCGGAGCCAGAGTGGTAAATGTTACATTCGTGCCATATGAGGTTCCGGCGCTGTTGGTTGCATAGGCCCGGACATTGTAAAGAGTGCCTGGGGTTAACCCAGTCATAGAGGAAGTAAAAGATCCGGTGGCACTAACCGCACCGTCAGTAGTTTTGAAATCATTAATATCATCGACGGTTGGATCCGTAGATGTACTCCAACATATCCCATGTTGAGTTGGGTTGGAAGATCCGAGCGCCGTGATGTTGCCGTTACCAGTGGCCGTCGTGCTAGCGACAGCAGTTGCAGCCTGAGTCGCGACGGATGGGGCTACAGCTAGGATCTCCACAGTTGCCGATCTCAGTGCTAAGCCGTAAAGTATATGCCAGTCGTCCCAAAAGGAATTATAACCATTTGATGCTAGTGGGTTGTAATATTGCCCATTAAAAAACCCGGGAGAAGTTTCCCAGCGGTTCACTGACCAATATAAATCGGATACAAGGTTCAAGAATCCCACCCCTCCCGAAGTTCTCAAACCTACTGTGTATTCTGCCTCAGATTCAGCCAGTCGCCAGTCACTTGTAAATGCGACTGTGACTCCTTCATCAAAAGTTAAATTCAGGGGGTTGACTGTGTTGAGATTGGCCGCCCAAATAACTTGTGTTGGTTGGGTGGCCTCAATAGCTGTATAGTCAAGCCAGATCACCGACGCTTCTTCATCCCACAAAAGAGGGTATGTCGGCCCATCCGGTCCGTCTACATCAAATTGAGCTGTGCCGATTGGTACCAAGGCTGCTGAGCCTGTTACAGTAAAAACAAATACGAGAGCCATCACGACTAAAATTGAGGTTAACTTTTTCATGCTTATCTCCCATTTTTAAATTACGCACTGATTGCCAGCCACAAAAAAGACAGTCAAGCTGCTCTTCAATAAAGAGGCAACCCGGCTGTCTTTTAGATTTTGGAGACAAGACCCGTGGCTTTCCGACCCCGTCTTTCGGCGGGTGAGGCTTTTTCAGCAAGTATTTCTATTGCGACATCGCAACATACCTTAAGCACAAACCATAATTAAAGGCAATACCTATTTTGCGATTTGCACCTAAAGAATAAATCACAAGATAAGTGTGATATTCGTCAAAGATATCCACTGGCAATCTAAACTTTACTGACATTTTGCAAACTTGAGTTTCATCGTAAATACTTTAGGTCTGCCGGGTTGGAGAAGGTTGGTTCATTATTTATTTGAATTTATAGAAGTGGGGGAAGGAAGCAGAGCGCTCATACACGCCCAGGATGTGTTAACAAAATCATACAAACTCTCTTTAATTGGGTATTTGAATTGATTATGCATCGATATATGCCAAATATTGTAACGAATTACTTCTGCAAAAAATAAAATACCAAACATGGAGTTATTGACAGTGCCCTGATTAATTCCATTTTCATCTAAAAATCTATTTAACACTCCAACCTTTATTTCATTTTCCATAATCAACACTATCCGTTCCTGTTTATAGTGATGAATTAACAGGTTTTCCACTAAAATAAAGGTGAGCAAGTCATGGCCAAGTGGTTTCATTGAAGCTTCTTCCCAATCGACAACATAATTTCTCTGATTATCAGAGCGAATGTTCCAACGGGTAAAATCTCCATGACTAAGGGCTAATGGCAGCATGATGGAACTATCAAAACTCAGAGCTATCTTTTCTAAAACAGCTATAACGCCATCTCTGATTGCGGTAATTTTTTGATCAATATCGGAACAATTCAGTTCATGTAGAGATTCTACAAGAGAGTCAAAATATTTTTTTAAGGTGAGGCTATTATTGTCTTGAGTGGCTTTTATAAGTTCACCCAATCCGGCTAAAAGTGTGTCGGTAACCGACTGTAAAGGTTTACCACCTTCCAAATGTTTTGTTATCATTGTCCTGTCATAAAACAGTTCAGGTACCTGAACTTCGAGTAGTTCAGGTACTATTATTCTTGATAAAGATAGGGCTTTTAACTGTTTTAATGTTTTTTTCTCGTTTTGAATGGCTTGTTTGATAAAGTCATTAAAACCGAATTTTGCATATGCAAATGGGTTGCTTTTATTGTCAATTAATTCTACAGTGAATTTCTGTAGAGGGCCAAATGAACCGGTATAGATGATGCCCGGTCTTATATTAGGTCCTATAGTTTGAAAAAAATTAACAAAAGAAATTTTATCATGATAGGCAAAAATTATTCGGCAAGAGAAAAGGTGCTGGGATATGTTTAACGTTTTCAGCAATCTAAAAATGATTACTGCTATTTTGGCGATGATATTTACTGGTTTAATCAAGCGGGAAATTTTACCCGGCTTGAGTGAACGATTATGAGAGATACACCACCGTGGATTACTCCAACCGGGGAAGACTATGAACTCTTCTATAAAAAAATTGCTGATTAGATTAATTTTTTTTATGATTGATGCAATAGAATCTCTGCAGTCTGTTATGTACACGGCTGCGTCGCAACCCAATTCATTGAGTTGTGATTGTGACAGAGGTAAGAATCCGTTTCCACGATGGTGATCTGAAACTACAGTCATCCCTGAACTTTTACATTGCTTAAATAAAGATTTCAGGACTGGAGCTTTAATTGTTTGTGAAAAAACTACAGCAATCTTTTCGGGAAAATGGGTAAGACATATAATCCAATTCAAACGAGAGTCACTAGTTGGAATTATTGATACCGCTTTGACATTGTCTTCAGGCACTTATTAATAACCTCAGCTAAAACGTTTTCTCTGGACTGTTCACCATCAACTGAAATGAAGTTTTTGTGACGCTGGCATAGTCTCTTGTATTGTTCAGTTTGTTTCACTAATTCATCCAAAGGTAATTCAGGTTTTCTATCAATGAGAACTGCAGGCTTGACATTAAGGTAAAAAATTATATCCGGTTTTGGTACAAATAGACCTAGAAATTCTACCAACCATTGGGGTACGCATAAACCAAATCGTTCAGGAAAAACATACAAGTCTTCCCAATAACGATCAAAGCAAACAACCCCACCCCTTGACCATGCTCCCTGATATTTAGCTCGGCCGAGACTATAGTCAACCCAATAGTAAAAAAGTTTAATACAATGAATAATACGTAGACTCCAGCCAGTTTTACGTAGAGCCAATCTCTCGGCTGGTTCCTCATCGGCCGTTTTACCAGAGGTATTTTTTTTCCCCGGCAGGAGTGATTGTATCCGGGGTAATAAAAACGGTCTCCAGTAAAAAGTTTTAATTTTCCCTTTTGTAAAACCGTTCTTAAAAAATTGGTCTAAATTCGTTTGAATAGTTGTTTTCCCACAGCCATCTGGCCCGATAAAAGCAATAAACAAACCGGTTGGTTTTATTAATCGTTTAACATTGTAAATTAAGAAATAAAGCCATGATCTGAATTCGGCAAACCTGATTTTGCTAAGAGAGTGCAAGAAAAGATTGGCTTTGTCAGCCGCGAATATTCTTTCGAGAATATTCCAATGACCATTTCTTACAGCGGAATTGATTTTCCGGGAAAAATTTGAGCCCCAACCTTCTTCGATTATTTCCCAGAAATTAGCGCATTTTGCCTCATCCCTAATACCGGCGTAGTATTTGGGGGTTACTTTGCCAAAATGGGCCAATGGGTACATCAAATGCATCGCAGTCTCAACAGTTGTGTTTGCGATGTAGAAATTTTCATATCGTCTCCGGTTGTTTTTTATGGTTTCTGACCTGACCAGCGGCAAGATGGAAAACCATCGACATTCCTTTAAGATATCAAGATGAATGATTTCGTCGCAGCCTTTGCCACATAAACAAATGAAGAGGTTAATTCCCGTTGCATTAGCGTTATTAAGGTATATGTCATAGAGAAGATCTGTACAAATTATTTTAATTAATTGTAAAACTACGGAAGGATTTTCCGCCCAGATATCAACATCATTGTCAGTATGGTACGGTAACTCCATGTAGTTTCCGCAAACACAATAAGCCTGACCACTTAATTCCAATTCTTTGAATAGTGGAATTAATAGTTTCGAAAGAGATGTCCGACTATTGTTGCAGTTGCTATTTTCAGGCTTCGGTAAAGCCATTCTTTTGGTTTCCATTTTCATGTACAAATTTTCCGCTCAGAGTGGCTTTTTAAAGCGCTTGTTTTTAATTATGTTGAATATTGTTGTGTTTTAGGATTAAGGTGAACCCATCATTCAGACAACTTTTTCTGGTTGCCAAATTAGATAGAGCTGGGGTTGTAAGAGTTAAAATGATTTTTTTTACAACTAAACATTCCCATATCAAAAAAAACCAACAGAGCAATCTCGGTTCTCTGGAAAAGTGGAGTTGTTGCGGAAAGTAAGAGTAATACAGACAGGATTAATGGTCTGCTAATACGTTGTTGATTATATGGATCCTTTACTGTTTTGATAATAGAAAAATATATTAATAGTATCAACAGTGATCCGATCGCTCCATATTGACCTGTAATTTGTGCCCAATATGTATCGTTATAAAAAGACACTTCATCGTCAGACCTGAAACCCCATTTGTGATCCATTTCATATTTTGTGTAGATAGGGCTGTAATTTATCATTGATCCTTTCGAACAAAATGTTGCAGGCCCAGATCCTATCGGGAAATAGTCATATGCGATTTGAAAACTTTTGCTATATGCAAAGAGTCTTGGTTGTTTAAGCGTTGAGTATTCAACGACGGATCTTTTGAAAAGTGACGTTTGCAAGATAAATATTAAGGCAAAGAGAAGGACAACTATCTTTAATAATTTAATGATAAATGGATTTCGATATCTAAACTTCATAAAAAATAAGACAAAGGCAATACCTAATAAAACTTTTCTGTTTCCAGACATAAATATAAATATTGATGACGCAGCAAGCAGGAATATCGCCACCAGTTTCTGTTTGTCATAACAGTTGGTGGCATAGAAAAAAATAACAAGCCCATAAAGAGCAAATACCGACCTTAATGAAAAAATAGACTCAAACGAGTTGCCGTAAAAATTGAATAGATTATGTAGATCTCCAATCCCGTTCCAGTTATATTTAATTACAGAGTATAGCAAAATCAGAAGTGAAAAAATTGCCAAACTATATATTGGTGGGAATTCTGAATCATATTCCGGGTAAGTATAAGAGAATAGATAACCTAAAAAAAAGTATATCAGCCATTTTAGAACACTGACAAACTCTTGGATGATTATACCGGTTGAATTATATGATGTAAATGCCAAGAAAAAATAATATACTAAAAAAATCAAGAACAAAAAAAAGATTTTGTTCTTTTCTAAAAAAAGTGCCGTTAATCCAGCTTGTAATCTTAAAGGTTGTAAAATAAGAAACAGCATGATCAAAGAGAGTATTGAAATATCTACAAAACCATCTTGATAAACTAATAACTTTTTCAACAAAATATTTAAGGCATATAAAAGAAAAATAGAGTGTAAATACAGAGATGATCTGCTGATTTTTAATTCAAAACGCTCCATTATTTTGGCCTTAGTCGTTGCTGTGTGCTTATGTTTTTATTAGCCCTTTCCCTCTCTCTACTTAGTTTTTGGAAAAACCTGGTAGATGAAAGGTGTTAATACCATAACGTCGGTAAAAAAAGATTCCACCGGCAATATTCCACGAGATCAGGCTTAATGTACTGGCTGTAGCAGCTCCGTTAATCCCATATAGAGGTATCAGGAAATAGTTAAGTGCAACATTCAAAATTAATGACATAATCATAATATATTGCAAGGGTACCTGATTGTTGGTCATTTTAAGGATATTGCCAATTGATCCAGAAAAAGCAGGCATGAATTGTCCTACCAGCAATATTCGCAAAGCTAAAGTGCCGACGTAGAATTCACTGCCAAACATAGACATGACATAGGGGGCACAAATTCCGATTAAAAATACAAAAGGGAAGGTTATATAAAAAAAAAGTCGTGAAGTGTGTTTGATAAATTGTAAAAGTCCTGGTAGATTACCCGCTTCATAAAATTCCGCAAATTTTCGTGTGGCAATTCCATTAAGAGCAAATGCTGGGATTATACTGAGACTGGCAACCTTTATGACTACATGGTACACTCCTACATCAGTTGTTGATTTCATCATTCCTATCATGATTATATCTATCCAGCCCAGAATTAATTGAACTGAACTTGCCAGCATTAGAGGTAACGAATTTTTTAAGAGTACGGTTAGAGGTAATGATGGTTGGCAGATAATTTTGGGGAAAGAAATTTCTTTCATGAAAGAAAAGTTTGCAAAAATTAAAGTCAACCATATTGCACTTACAAGAATAATTATTGGTAGTAATGTGTTGTGAAAAAGGAATTGTGAGCCGAGTAACAGAATACAGCCCAATAGAAAAGTACTACTATGTGAAAAGAAAGCATATTTCATTAAGCAATTTACACCCCGTAAACTTTCATTGTTTAGATATAGAAGGGCAAGAGGTATAATGCCAAAAGCAGCAATCTTAAATATTTTCTCCAGATCTAAGTTTTCGAAAACTACTTCTGCCAGCCAGGGAGACAAACAGTAAACAATTACCGCAATACAAAGGCTAAATAAAAATACAAGAGAGTTACCTCTGAGATACAGATGTTTTATTTTGCCGAGCTCATTTTTAGTCTTATAGCCTGACATGAAACGTACAAATGTGTAATCAATTCCCAGGCGTCCCACTGTGACGGATATCTGAATTGCTGTAAAACCAAGTGAAAAGAGGCCCATAACATAGGCACCATATAATCTAGTGACAGAAAGTGTAAAAATATATTTACAGGCATAGCCTAAAAGAAGGAAAATAAAGATTCCTGCACTAACCGTGAAAAGTTCCTTGACGTTTACGAAAAAACTACGGTTTTTTGTGGTGAAAAGCGGCATCATGGATTAGTTTTTTTGTTGAAAGTTGATTGAGTTAATATTACCATTGAATTACCGCCTAAACTTAAACTGTTTATTTTTTGGCTGGCGGATGATAGTGCGGATCGTAAAGGTGCCATTACTTTAGAAATCAAGGTTCTGCAATTCGTAGGACATGAAAAATTATTTGTAAAGCTATAGCCCATAATTTCAAATCCATTGTGTTGTAAAAGCTTTAAGGCGTCATTGTAGGTGTAGTAATGGAGATGTCCCAGTTCCTTAAGTAGTAATTTTTTTTTGCCCAGTAAAATATTCCACAGATTATGTTCAAGAGGGACACGGAATAGAGCGTAGTGGGTACGGTGAGATGCTTGTTGTAAAAAAGTCTCTGGCTCTAAGAGATGTTCTATTAGGTCAGCAACCACAAGGATATCATTGTCAGGAGGTAGATGATTTATATCTCCAACTATAAAATTTATGGTTCCACCAAATCGTTGTTTCGCATTTTCTACCGCAATTTGAGAGATGTCAATTCCAACACCAGCACACTTAATTTTCCAATAGTTTTCTATTTTTTGAGCTAAACAGGAAACGACCCCGCCAAATCCACATCCGATTTCACAAAGATGGAATAGTTTGTCTCTATTGAAGTTCAAGTTATGTTTATGGTGCTCCAACAAGGTAAATAATTCATCAGCTTTACGTAAAGAATGTTCTTGGTGCCAACATGGATTATTCTCAATGTATCTGCCGTCATTATACATCTTCTCATGGCTGTTGAGATGATTTTTTTCACTTGTCATTGTTACAAGCTCTCTTTACTGGGTGATATTGTCTGTTTAGAAAACGTAAACTTGGATGAAAATCCATTGTTTGGGAGCAAGCATTGTTTTTTTGTATTTCTGGAAGCTAGAGAAATAGCCATGAAAGTGTTACTAAATTGAATTCAGCCATTGCCATAAATCAAAAAGTCTACTCTCGGTTTTCAAGATATATCAATAATTAGTTTGAAGACAGTTTTTTGTGATGTGAAAACCAAAAGTGGCGCAGATAAACAATTATGATTCCAAGAAATAAGCCTGAAACCAGTGCTAGGGCGACGGTTTTTATCTTGTTGGGTTTTGCTGGTTTCAAGGATGCGAACGGGGGTCTGACAATATCAATCAGCGTCAGTCGTTCTTTGAACTTTTGAGTAAGAGTATTTTGCTGTTCCATCGACCTTATTTCACTATCGATTTCCAGTGAAGCTTGTAAGGTTAGTTCCTCGATTTTTTGTTCAATGATTGACTTTTTGGCGGAAATCTGTCGATCAATTTTATCCTTCAAGCTGGCGATTTTTAATTCCAGTTTTTCCTGTTCTTCTACGGATTGTTCTTTCTGCAGCCGATAGGAAATTAAATTATTTTGTATTGCGGTGATTTTTTGGGCAATCGTATCCATGTAAGCAATATTTTGTTGGACAATATTGGAAAGCAGCAGGAGCTGGATTTTGTCATCGTTACTAGAGTTGAGCAGTTGATTCCTCAATAAAATTATCTGATTGGTGTCATCCTCCAGTTTCTGGCTGTTATTTTCATGTTCAGTTATTGCTTGCTTGGCTACGGTTAATTTTTCTTGTAAAGAGATCAACTTTTTTTCATTAATCCTCTGCGTGAGTAGCAGATTATCGATCTCACTCTTCAGTTTTCTGGCTTCAACGTCTACAAGCGCAACTTGTTCCTTTTCTCCTCGGATTTGCAGAGAAACTTTTTTTCGTTTGACTTTGACTAACTGGATTTTTTCCAGGGTTGTGTTTATTGAATCTTCCATCTTTAACTGCTGTATCTGCAAAGTGCTGATTTTCCCTTCGCCTGGATTTAATGCACGATAGTTGACGTTGCCGATGACCTTGATCAAAATCGCCTTTCCCTGTTCCCGGTTCGGCCAGAAGAGAGTGACAATACCCTGCCTGCTATTTCTGGGATTGGTGAGCTTGATTTGGGGGCAGCGCTTGTCGCCACTCTCCTCCTGTCCGTAAAGTTCCGTAACGCTGGCCTCTATCAAGCCTTTTACCTCTTCAATCCCAAGAAAATTGAGGGGAAGACCTTTGATATTGATGATTGAATCGCTGGGTTTAACCTGTGCAGTGATTCGGTACTGGGGTGTTTTGATGGATACGTAGGCCAGGGCAGCAGCGGTTGTAAGTGTAGTAATGACAATGATTAAAAATTTATTTCGCCATAACGGTAAGATTAGCTCAATAAGGTCAATTTCATCTTTGTTACCATATACGTTGCCGTTGTGTGAGGGCGGCATATTATTATCTGGTCGGTTTCGTTCTTTCATGAATGTATTCACCGATAATGTAGATGATTTTAGACAGTTGATATCGGTCTCTATCATAATCCGGTATATAGTTCAATTCAATGTTGTTGAATTATTTAGCTCAGGTTAGAGCTCGGGGAGAAATACGTTTTTATGGGATTGGTGTGTTGACTTTTCAATATGCCAAAAAATAATGTTCTGGATTCTGGATGAATCAGCAAGATAACAATTTTTAACTCTTTTTTCGTTGCTGCTTTACGCTATAATTACTTGACAAGAATCTCATAAACTCGTACAAAAGTAGGTTGGTTTCTATTTATATTTTCCCGGGTCATTTGCTTTCGAGGTTTTATTGATATGACATCATACAAAGAAGAGTTGCTGAAACTTTTACATAGTCTCTCTTATGAGGAGCGGGCCGTAACCTTAACCTCGGGGAAGAAGAGCAACTTTTATGTTGATGGTAAACAGACGACCTGTCATGCCCGGGGTGCGTTTTTGACCGGGCAGCTTTTTTATGAAAGAATCAAGGCCTGTAATGTTTCTGTGAAAGGGGTCGGGGGTCTGACAATGGGGGCCGATCCGATTGTGGCCGCAATCAGTGTGGTTAGCATTCTCAAGGATGATCCTCTGCACGCTTTTCTGATCCGTAAAGAACCTAAAGGTCATGGGAAGCAGCTCTGGCTTGAAGGTGATAAAAATCTTCAAGCCGGTGATTCAGTGGCGATTGTTGAAGATGTTGTGACCAGCGGTGGCTCACTTTTGAAAGCGGTGGAAAGGGCTCAGGCCCATGATCTCAAGGTGGTGCAGGCTTTGACGTTGGTCGACCGGCTCGAAGGCGGAGCTGAGTTATTAGAGAAACACGGCTTTAAGCTCGAATCTCTTTTTACAATTAAGGACTTGAAATCATTTAAGGGTTAAGGGGTTAAATCAGTTTCACCTCTTGACCGAGGATTGATTGTGATTAAAAACCGGGTGGTGATAGTCGATGCCGAGATTAAAATTCGCGAGAGTTTAATCCGGGTTGTCAAACATGAACACCTGGTTCCTGATGCCTATGCTGACGGGCGTGAGGCGTTTGAAGCTTTGCGGGAATACCATGATAATGTAGTTCTGGTGATCGCTGATATCCGGATGCCGAGCTTGAACGGACTTGAATTTATGCGGTCGGCAAATGCCGAGTTTCCCGGCATTCCTTTTATTGTGACTTCCGGGCACGGGACTAAAAAAGAGATTATTCAGGCTCTGAAACAGGGAGCCCTGGATTACTTTGAAAAACCTTTCGGCCTGAAAGAGATCAGCGCTTCAATCCGTAAAGTGCGGCGCTTGGCAGATGTGAGTTACAAGACTATTCAGGTCTACCGGAATCTGGTCGAAAAAAGGCTGGTTTTCAGAATTGCCAACGATATTACGCTGGTTCATCCTCTGGTTGGCGGGCTGATTGATGAGGTCAGGCTTGCCTGCCGGATTCCTCCGAGCCTGTTGCCGGGCCTGCAGATGGGTCTGCATGAATTGATTGTTAATGCAATTGAGCATGGTAATTTAGAGCTCGGTTCCGAACTGAAGGATCGCCGCAACTATCTTGAACTGCTTAAACGCCGGGCCCGTGAACCGCGTTTTTCCGACCGTCGGGTGATAATTGAGGTTGTGATTGTGCCCGGTTCTTTTACCTGTATGATACAGAATCAGGGGCCTGGTTTTGAATGGCGTTTTCTGCCTGATCCGACCGATCCTGAGAACCTTTTCAAGTCGCATGGCCGCGGGGTGATTATGGCAGGTAATTTTTTTGACGAGTTTTTCTATAGCGAATCCGGGAATCAGGTGACGGTACGTAAATTTTTTAAGGATAATAGCGTTGTCCAAGGATTCGAATCTAAGGGATAAAATTAGCGATGAATAATAATTATAAATATGTTGTTCTTCTGGGTGACGGCATGGCGGACGAACCGCTGGCCGAACTTGGGGGGAAAACTCCGTTGATGGCCGCGAAAACCCCACATATGGATGCTCTGGCGAAAAAGTCAGAGCTGGGTACGGCCGTAACCGTACCCGAGGGTTTTCCGGCGGGTAGTGATGTTGCCAATCTTTCAGTTTTCGGCTATGCACCGGCAAAATATTATACCGGCAGGGCTCCATTGGAGGCTGCCAGTATGGGGCTTGAACTGGGTCCGGATGATGTGGTTTTTCGTTGTAACCTGGTCAATATTCTCCACCATCAGGCCCGGGGTTTTATGCACGATTTCAGTGCCGGTCATATTACTACCGAAGATGCTCATGAGATTATTGCGGCACTGAATAAAGAGCTGAAATCAGACCAGATTGAATTTTTTCCCGGCATCAGTTACCGTCATTTGCTGGTGATCAGAGATTGCCCCCGGGAACTGGCTGAAGTTGCATTGATGCCGCCACATGACATTATCGGCCAAGAGGTGGTGGATCATCTGCCGGATAATTTCGGCTCACCGTTGTTGCAGTTGATTATGTCGTCCCAGATGATAATTCATCAGTTGCCGAAGTTTCGCGAGCGTCTTGATCGGGGAGAGGTGACGGCTAATTCTATCTGGCTTTGGGGTCAGGGAAAGAAGCCGCGGCTTGATCCGTTCTCGGAACTTTACGGTATCAAAGGTTCGGTTATTTCAGCGGTTGATCTGATTAAGGGCATCGGCATTCTGGCCGGAATGGAGAGTATCGATGTGCCGGGGGCGACCGGTTACGTCGATACCAATTATGAAAATAAGGCCGCCTACGCAATTGAGGCCTTAAAGAGCAGTGATTTCGTCTATCTTCATGTCGAAGCTCCGGATGAGTCTTCGCATGAGGGCAGTCTCGAGAAAAAACTGCAGGCCATAAGCGATCTTGACATTCGTCTGCTCGCCCCGCTGCTTAAGGGCTTGGATGAAAATTTTCCGGCTTACCGAATTCTGGTAATGCCCGATCATCCGACTCCGATTCGTCTGAAAACCCACACCTCTGAGCCGGTGCCGTTTATGATTTATGATAATTGCAAAGCTTACGCCGGATCAGAGGCGGGCTATAACGAGCAGAGTGCCACAGCCGCAAATAATCATTTTGCAGAAGGCTGGCGCTTACAAAAACACTTTGTGGCGGCTTAAAATCTCGATCTGCTGCGTTGTTGTATTTTTTCAGGCACTCGACATACTTTATTGTATAGTCTCGCGCCTGAAAAAATACACGCCTTGCATATCAAAATTTTACTTTGCCACTAATTTGTGAAAACATTTTTACTGATTTGGAGTAGCATTTGAAACCTAAGTATATTTTTGTTACCGGCGGGGTTATCTCCTCGCTCGGCAAAGGTCTGGCCGCCGCCTCATTAGGCGCCCTGCTTGAGGCTCGGGGCCTGAACGTCGGCCTGCAGAAGCTTGATCCTTACCTCAACGTTGACCCCGGTACCATGAGTCCTTTTCAGCATGGTGAAGTTTTTGTTACCGACGACGGTGCTGAAACCGATCTTGATTTAGGTCATTACGAGCGTTTCACCAATACTAAATTGACCCGCCACAGTAACTACACTTCGGGTAAAATTTACGACAAGGTGATCTCAAAAGAGCGGCGCGGAGACTATCTCGGTGGCACCGTGCAGGTCATTCCCCACATTACCAATGAAATTAAGAGTTCGATTCGGCATTGGGCCGGTAATATTGATGTCGCGATTGTCGAAATCGGTGGTACTGTTGGCGATATCGAAAGCCAGCCCTTTTTGGAGGCGATTCGTCAGTTTCGTTACGATATCGGTCCCAAAAATGTACTCTATATTCATTTAACTCTGGTGCCTTATATCAAAACTGCCGGTGAACTTAAAACCAAACCAACTCAGCATAGTGTTAAAGAGCTGCGCCAGATCGGCATTCAGCCCGATATCATTCTCTGCCGGGCCGATCGTGAACTTTCAAAAGAGATCAAAGACAAAATTTCTCTCTTCTGCAACACCGAGACTGACGCAGTCTTTACCGCCCGTGACGTTGACAGCATCTATGAATGTCCGCTGGCTCTGCATGGGGAAGGGGTTGATGATAAGGTCGTATCGTTGCTTAATATCTGGACCGGGGCTCCGCGTCTTGATGCATGGCGTGAAATTGTCCGGAAAATCAACGAGCCGGCGGGATCTGTGACTATCGGCGTGGTTGGCAAATATATCGCTTTGACGGAATCCTACAAGAGCTTGAATGAAGCCTTGACCCATGGCGGAATTGCCAATGATGTTGAAGTCAAATTAGAGTATATTGATGCCGAAGACATTGAAGGTTTAAGTGATGATGTCCTGGCTGACCGGTTTCAGCAGATTGACGGATTTCTGATCCCCGGCGGTTTTGGCACCCGCGGGGTTGAAGGGAAAATTATCGCGGCCGGTTTCGCTCGGCGGAAAAGGATTCCACTTTTCGGAATCTGTCTCGGGATGCAGTTGATGGTGGTCGAATTTGCCAGGGATCAGGCAGGCTTTAGCGATGCCAACAGCTCAGAATTTGATGGTGCCACCAAAGCTCCGGTTTTTGTTCTCTTGAAAGAGTGGACAAGTGCGGATGGAAAACAGACTTTCACCCAGGATGAGACCAGTAATAAAGGCGGCACCATGCGCCTCGGAGCCAACCCGTGTTGTTTGCATGAAGGTTCTTTCGCCTGGCGGGCTTATGGTGAAAAGAGTCAGATTTCAGAACGCCACCGGCATCGTTATGAGTTTAACAATGCTTATCGCGAGGTTCTGGAGGATAAAGGACTTAAAATTACCGGCACCCATCTTCATCATGATCTGGTTGAGATTGTCGAAATTGAGGATCATCCCTGGTATTTAGGTTGTCAGTTCCATCCTGAATTTACTTCGAAACCGATGCGGCCGCATCCCCTATTCGTGGCTTTTATAGCGGCCGCGAAACAGGCTCGCAATGCGTAAGTTTGTTGTGCTGAGAGTTCATGTTTTGTTCCGTAAGAAGAGAAGTTGATATAATTTGTGTTCAGTCTAGAGTTTTAAATGAGTTAAGGAACTTAGATGATGAATTCGGTAAAAATCAACGATAATATTACGATCGGCCGGCCCCGATATCCTCTGGCTCTGATTGCCGGCCCCTGTGTTCTGGAGAGCCGGGAGCTGGCCTTTGCGGTTGCCGGAGCAGTTGCTGAAATTTGCCGGAAACTGAGTGTTCCCTACATTTTCAAAGGCTCTTTTGACAAAGCCAACCGCAGCAGTATTAACGCGTTCCGCGGCCCCGGCCTGGAGGCTGGACTCGAGATATTAGCCGCGGTTAAAGCGGAGTTTAACCTGCCGGTGACCACCGATGTTCACACGATTGAACAAGTAGAAGCTGCGGCCGCAGTCGTTGATATTATTCAGATTCCCGCCTTTTTATGTCGGCAGACCGACCTTCTTCTGGCCGCCGGCGAGAGCGGCCGGGTGGTGAATGTGAAAAAAGGTCAGTTTATGGCACCTCGGGATATGCGTCATGTGGTCGGTAAAGTCGCTACAACCGGGAACCGGAAGATCATTTTGACCGAGCGCGGTACGACCTTTGGTTACAACAATCTGGTGGTCGACTTTCGTTCATTGCCGTTGATGCGCGCCTGTGGCACACCGGTTATATTTGATGCGACCCATTCAGTCCAGCTACCGGCGGCCCAGGGCGATTCGTCCGGAGGTGACCGGGCTATGATTCCAACTTTGGCGGCCGCCGCCGTCAGCGCCGGGGCGGATGCTCTTTTTATGGAAGTTCATCCCGACCCTGATAATGCTCTTTGCGATGGTGCCAATTCTCTACCTCTAACCGAGCTTGAATTCCTGCTCAGACGTCTGGTGGCGTTGAGCGAGGTTTAGTGACTTACAGAACATTTTCTTGTTTTTTAAGACAAGACACTCAAGAAAATGTTCTGAAAAAAGCACTTATCTGTGGGCAACACCCGAATTAATTGAGAAATTTATGCTGAATGAGCAACAAATTATTGCTGAAGGCCAGCGTACAATAGCGGTTGAAGCAGAGTCACTTAAAGATCTGGGTCAGCGGCTGGATCAGAATTTTGCCCGGGCGGTAAAGATGCTTTCCGTATGTCAGGGCAAGGTTGTGGTGACCGGGGTCGGCAAATCGGGAATTATCTGCAGAAAGATTGCCGCAACTCTGGCCAGTACCGGAACCCCGGCTCTGTTTCTCCACCCGACCGAGGGTCTGCATGGTGATCTCGGGGTTTTGGCAAAACAGGATTTAGTGATTGCCATCTCTTACAGCGGCACGACTGAAGAGTTGACCAAGATTATTCCGGCGGTTAAACGGCAGGGTCTGCCGCTGTTAGCATTGACTGGAAATATGGATTCAGAACTTGCCCAGAGCAGTGATCTGACCCTCGATATCTCCGTAAATCAAGAAGCCTGTCCACTTGGTCTGGCCCCGACGACAAGTACGACTGTGACCGTAGCTTTGGGTGACGCGTTAGCCGCGGCTCTTCTGGCACTTAAAGGTTTCAGCGCCGATGATTTTGCCTTGCGTCATCCTGGTGGGGCCTTAGGCCGGCGCCTGCTGCTACGGGTGGCGGATGTGATGCATGAGGGGGTGCAAATTCCTTTGGTCACAGCATCTGTTTCAGTTAAAGACGCCCTTTTCGAAATGACTGGAAAAGGTCTGGGTGTGACCGGGATTTGTGATAAAACGGGCGGCCTTGTCGGAGTTTTGACCGATGGTGACCTGCGGCGCCTGCTGGCGGACTATCAGAACCCACTGGCTTTGCCGGTGGTTGAAGTGATGACGGGAAACCCGAAATCAATTTCCTCGATCGAATTGGCCGCCAGTGCTCTGAAGATTATGGAAGATGCTAAAATAACATCACTTTTTGTCATTGATAACCCGGTTTCAGGAGATTATGCGTCGCAACCTGTTGGAATTATTCACCTCCACGATCTTCTCCGGGCCGGAGTAGTTTAACCGGAAGGAAGTAGTTTAAGAAGGTATTATGTCTCCAATTTCTGAGATTTCAGCGAAAATTATGCCGCTTAAGGCCTTGATTATGGATGTCGACGGAGTCTTAACCGACGGTCGGGTGATCATCGATAGTAACGGAGTTGAGAGTAAGCAGTTTGATGTTCGGGACGGGCATGGTCTGAAAATGCTGCAACGCAGTGGCTTAACATTGGCCCTTTTGACCGGCCGCCGGTCGCCGGTTGTGAGCTATCGGGCGGCGGAATTAGGAATTGATATTGTTTTCCAGCGCTGTCATGATAAGCTGGCGGCATACAATCAGATTAAACAGCGGCTTAAGCTTGAAGATTGTGAAATTGCTTATGTCGGTGATGATGTGATTGATCTCCCGGTTTTGCGTCGGGTAGGTTTTGCCGCCACGGTTGCAGATGCTAACCCCGAACTTGAAGCCCATGTCGACTGGCAGTCGACCCGGCCCGGCGGCCGCGGTGCCGTGCGTGAACTTAGCCAATTGATTATGCAGGTTCAGGGTACCTGGAATCAGGTGATGGCCAGATATCTTGATCGTTGAGTGGCTGCCGGCTACAGCTCAAGCTCGATTGGGGTTAATTATTTGGTTTGAATAAGAACCTTTTTGAGGTTCAAGTTTGTACGGATTGAGTCAATTTGAAAAAGATTTTTATCATAGCGTTGCTGTTGATTGTCTTTACCGGCGGCGGTTACTATTTTGTGCAGCAGGTTCTGCGCGATCCCGCGCGCTTGGTTAAAGCTCTGCCTGAAGTTGTCAAACAACTGGAATTTGAACTTGATAATGTGCGCTATGGTCATACCCGTTCCGGGGTGAAAAAGTGGGAGCTGAGTACCCAGAAAGCTAAACGAATAAAGGGCCAGGACAAAATTATTCTGGAAGGAGTAACGGCTCGGATCTATGCTGACGGTAAATTGGAGAGTGATACCCGGATCGAGGCTGAAAATGGCTTTTACCGGGTTGAAAGTGGTGATATTGAACTTCAGGGTTCAGTTAAAATTATTAACCAGCAATTTCAGATTAAGACGGAACGTCTCAGTTATCAAGAGGCCAAAGAGGAAATTCTGGCTCCGGAAAGTCTGGTAGTTGAGAGTGAGAAGCTGACTATAAAAGCGAATCAGGCAACGATTGATTTGCGACAGCAGCAACTGCATTTTTCGGGTTCGGTTAAAGCTCGTATCCAGCTTGAAAAAATATCGGGTGCTGCAGAAAATGGCAGTAAAGATAAAAAGACTGGGCGTAAAGTGAAGCCCGAGGTTGATATTGAAAAATTCAAACCGCAATAGAGACTTCCGGAGTTGCTGGAGGGAGAAGATGTTTTTGTCTTTAAGAAGGGTTGGGGCAGGTTGTATCGTGCCGTTTTTACTGGTGCTGCTGTTAGGCGGGATGGTGTCGGCCGCGGAGAAGCCGGCTTTTCTCGGTGACAGCAAAGATCCTCTCGATATTGTTGCTGATAAACTTGATTTCGATCAAAAGAATCATATCGCAGTCTTCAGCGGTAATGTGGTGGTCACACAGGCTAAAACCACACTCGAGGCAGATAAGCTGCAGATATTTTTCGCTCAGGGTGCTGAGCAGGATCTGAAAGAGATTGTGGCTACGGGAAAAAAAGTTGTGGTAAAAATGGAAGGGAAAAAAGCTTTGTGCCGGAAGATGCACTACTTTGCCGCCGGGCGGAAAATTGTCCTGACCGGAGATCCCTCTCTTGATGACGGCAATAATGTGATCAGTGGAGAAGAGATTACTTTTTTTCTCGATGATGAACGCAGTGTGGTTAAGAGTGGTCGGCAGCGGCGGGTAAAAACGACAATCTTCCCCGGCCAGCATGGCGGTCTGGGTCGCAAAGCTCAATGAGTTATCGTTTAGTAGTTGAGGAAGTTGTAAAAAGCTATCAGGGCCGGCGGGTTGTTGACGGAGTCTCGATCGCTATTGATTCCGGAACCGTGGTCGGTCTGCTGGGGCCGAACGGCGCGGGGAAAACGACGACCTTTTATATGGTGGTAGGACTGATAAAACCGGATGCCGGTACCTTACTGCTTAACGATCATGACTTGACCGGAATGACCCTGCCGCAGCGGGCCCGGCGGGGAATCAGTTATCTGCCGCAGGAGGCATCGGTTTTTCGGAAACTTTCTGTCGCTGACAACCTGTTGGCAATTATCCAGACACTAGGTCTCAGTCGATCCGAAGAGGAGCAGCGCCTTAATCGCATGTTGCAGCGTTTCGGTCTGGAGAAAATCAGGAAGAGTATGGGTTATACGGTCTCCGGAGGTGAGCGTCGACGGATTGAAATTGCCCGGGCCTTAGTTTTAGAGCCTAAATTCATCCTTCTGGATGAGCCTTTCGCCGGGATTGATCCCCTTGCGGTTAATGATATTCAGCAAATTATTTCCGAGCTTAGAGCTGACGGCATCGGGGTTTTGATTTCAGATCATAATGTGAGAGAGACCCTTGGCATCTGTGATTACGCTTATATAATGGATCAAGGTGCCATTCTTGAGGAGGGTGACCCGCAGTCGGTTATTGCCAGCCCTAAAGCCCGCAAGATCTATCTCGGTGATAATTTCACCATGTGAAAACTACAGTATTACATTTTCCCCTTGTATTTCCTACCTTACTTTATTATACTTACAACTTAGGTATGATAATTGCGTTAAATCCCTATTTTTAGTCAGATAAGGTCTCTACTTTTCCTATATGTCGATATCTTTAAGCCAGAATGTTCGCCTTATCCAGACCCAGCAGCTGGCTTTAACCCCACAGCTGCAACAGGCAATCAAACTTTTACAACTTAATCAGGTAGAACTTCTGGAGATGGTCAACCAGGAGATGGTGACCAATCCGGTTTTAGAGGAAGCCACTGATAAAGGGCTGGAAGAGCGTGAACATACAGAACAACAGTTGACCAATCGGGATGAGCAGGCTTTGCGGGAAGGGCTGGATTCGGAAAACCGCCCCGAAATTCGTGAGGCATTGAAAGATGCAGACTGGCAGCCCTATTTCGAACAACGTGGTATCAGCGGCAGTGGCCGATCCGGTTTCGATGATGATGACCGGCCCGCATGGGATTATAACCTGACCAAACCTCCAACCCTGGTTGACCATCTTCTCTGGCAACTTCAGCTTACCCCCCAGTTCAGCGAACAGAGCCAGCGTATCGGTGAATCCATTATCTACAGCTTGGATGAGGATGGTTATCTCGAAACCGATTTCACTGAACTCTGCACCCGTCTTGATTGTGACCCGGAGACGGTGGAAAAGGTTCTTCTTAGGATTCAACAGTTCGATCCGGTTGGAGTTGCGGCCCGTTCTCTTGAGGAGTGCCTGCTCTGTCAGCTGATTCATCAGGGGCTTGACAGCGAGCTGAACTGTCAGATTGTCTCGGGGCACATTAGTCAGTTAAAAACCAAAAATTATCGCAAGATTGCCCGTCATTTGCAGGTGGATGAAGAGAAAGTGCTGGTTGCGGTCAAGGAGATCCTCACTTTAGACCCTAAACCCGGAGCCCGTTTTCAGGCTGATTCGACTCAGATCGTTGTGCCTGAAGTTTTTGTCCATAAAAGTGAAGGTGTTTACGTTGTCACCTTAAACAGTGACCGGCTGCCGAAATTGTCGGTTAACAGTTATTATATGGAGGTTGCCGGTCAGCGTGGCGAGGCCAACAGTCTGACCCGGAACTACCTGACCGAGAAGATTCGTGCAGCTCAATGGTTGATTAAAAGTATTGAACAGCGACAGAAAACCATATATAAGGTTATGGTGAGTATCGTCAAATTTCAGAGTGATTTTTTCAGTCAGGGTCCTCACTATCTGAAGCCTTTGGTTCTGCGTGATGTTGCCGATGATATCGAGATGCATGAGTCGACTGTCAGCCGGGTGACTCAGGGTAAATACGTGCAGACTTCACATGGAGTCTTTGAGCTTAAATATTTCTTTAACAGCAGCATTAATCAAGGTACAGGTGATATTGCCTCTGCCAGTGTTAAGCGGAAGATTGTTGAATATATTGAAAATGAGAATGTGGTTGAGCCTTTGAGTGATGATGCTATTGTCAAATTGCTGTTAAAGGATCATGAGATAAAAATTGCCCGGCGTACGGTCGCCAAGTATCGGAATCAGCTTGGCATTCTGGCTTCGGGCCAACGCAAAAGAATTTTGTAAAGGATTACCCTCGAGGTCTCAGCCTTGTATCAGTGTTGACTCTGTTTTGATTCCCGGAAAGGATTGCAGTTTTCCGTAAGCAGAATCGAGTTGAAGTTTAATAACTGCCACTGTGAACAAACCGGTTTGTGCCGGTAAACCATCTAATTAAGGGAGGAAATACGATGCAGATTAACGTTGTCTTTCGTCACATGGATCAGTCGGATGCAGTTAAAGAGTATGCTATTGAGAAGCTTTCTAAAATAAAAAAATATCTTGATGGTCCGTTGGATGTCAACGTTGTTCTTTCGGTCGAAAAGATTCGTCAGATTGCTGAAGTAACCTTTACGATTAGTGGTTTCTTGGTCAAGGGTAAAGAAGAATCGGACGATATGTATGCCGCCATCGATCTGGTTGCCAATAAAATCAGTCGTCAGGTGAAACGTTACAAAGGCCGTCTGCGGCAGAAAAAGGGTCTGCCCAGTATTGATGAAAGTCTGTCAAGTGTGCCTTACGATGTTTTGAGTGTTGACCACGATCTTGAAGAGTCGACTCCGGAACTGATTAAAAAGAGTAATTTCCTGGTCAAGCCCATGAGTCCGGATGAAGCCATCATGCAACTCAACCTGATGGGTAACAGTTTTCATGTTTTTCGGGACGAATCAAGTGACCGGATTAATGTTGTTTATCGTCGTGATGACGGCCATTACGGCCTGATTGAGCCGCAGTAGCCGCAGTAGAAAAGTAAAAAAATATGAAAATTACTGATTTTCTGGTACCCGAACTGGTTGTCGCTGATCTTGAAGCCGTTACTAAAGATGAGGCTTTGCGGTCGCTTGCTGGTCGGGTGGCAAGTGTGGTTTCTGAACTTGATGCGGCGGATATCCTGGCGGTTATTAAGGAGCGTGAAGCGTTAGGCAGTACTGGTATTGGACACGGCATCGCCATCCCGCACGGCAAACTGGGCGGCCTTGAAGATATTGTCGTTCTCTTTGCCCGGAGTAAGAAAGGGGTGGAATTCGCAGCTGTGGATGGCAACCCTGTACACCTTATTTTTTTGCTGCTGGCCCCGGAAAATTCTGCGGGAACCCATCTGAAAATACTGGCCCGTATCTCGCGGATGTTAAAGAGAGATGAGTTTTGTCATAAATTGTTGGAGCTTTCTACGGCCGATGATATTTACACCGTGATCAGATTGGACGATGAGAACTCCTGATCTGAGAGAGACTTTACGTCTGACAGTTGCCGACCTGCTTAAGGATGAGGCCCGCGGTCTCTGTCTGAGCCTGCTTTCGGTTGGGGTTGCTTTAGATCGAGAAATAAAAAACTACCGGATTCAGAAGCACGGCCTGATATTCGCCGGGTTCGAGCAATTTTTTGAGCCGGATAGAATGCAGCTCATGGGAGTGACTGAAGTCGCCTATTTTGAGGCCTTGGACTCTGAGCGCCGGCTTGAAGTGGTTGATCAGCTTTGTGCTCTGCAGCCTATCTGTATCATCGCCACTCGCGCCTGCGAACCTCCTTTGGAACTGCTTAACCGTTGCAAAGAGTGTAGAATCCCTCTCCTGCAGAGTACGCTCTCGGTGTCAGCTTTTTTTGATGCTGTGAATCGTTATTTTGAGGATTTTATCAATCCTGAAACCACCATTCACGGGGTACTGCTTGATATTCACAGTACCGGAGTTTTACTGGTCGGCAAGAGCGGAGTCGGTAAAAGTGAAGTTGCCCTTGATCTTGTGCAGCGCGGCCATCGACTGATTGCCGATGATGTTGTCATTATGCGTTTCCGGCCCCCGGCGACGGTAATCGGTGAAGCCAACGCAATTCTGAAGTTCAATATGGAAATTCGCGGTCTCGGGATTATCAATATCGAGGATATTTTCGGTGTGACCGCGGTTCGTGAGAGTCAGCGGCTTGATCTGGTGATTGAGCTGATTGCCTGGGATGAGTACGATGACAGTAAGCGTTTGAATCTGGATCAGGAAAATTTTCCGATTCTTGGAATTAATATTCCGAAGGCGACAATCCCGGTTAGTCCAGGGCGGAACCTGGTGACTATTGTTGAAGTTGCGGCCCATACTTTCCGGCTCCGGAAACAGGGTAGAAGGTCGGATTCAAATTTACTGGAAGATCTTTCCCGGCGTCTGAACACAGATGGTGATTGATGGGTTGTTAATTAAATGAGTAAGGATCGGAAACAGGCTACGGTGATTATTGTTACCGGCCTTTCCGGAGCCGGCAAGAGCAGCGCCTTGAAGGTTCTGGAGGACATCGGTTATTTCTGTATTGATAATCTGCCGGTTGCCTTTTTGACAAAATTTATCGAACTCTCCGGAAATTTCTCTCCTTCGATAAAGGGTATTGCTCTGGTTATGGATCTTCGTGAGGAGGGTTTTTTAAAGAGCTTCCCCGACCTTTATCGCCGTCTCAAAAACTCATCGGTGTCCCTGGATCTGATCTTTCTGGAAGCAGATGATCAGACCCTGATCAAACGCTACAGTGAGACCCGGCGTAAACATCCGGTTTCAATTGCCGGTTCGGTTGCCCGGGCGGTAGCCCGCGAGCGTGAACTTTTAGTTGAGATTCGGACTCTGGCCAGTTACCGGATCGATAGCAGCAGTTTTACGATTCATCAGTTTAAGGATTATCTGCGAAAGATTGTTACTGCTGATGCGAGTCAGGAAAGTCTCAATATCTCTCTGCTCTCTTTTGGTTTTCGTAATGGTCTGCCACTGGAAGCAGATATTGTTATGGATGTCCGTTTTCTTCCGAATCCATATTTCATTGAGAGCCTGCGTGAGCAGAGCGGGCTTGATCCGGGGGTTAAAGAGTATGTTCTGGGGCACCCTGTGAGCCGCTCTTTTGTCGATCGATTTCAGGCTCTGTTAAAAATGTTGATTCCCGAATATCTGCGTGAAGGTAAAAGCTATCTGACGGTGGCGATCGGATGTACCGGGGGGCAGCACCGCTCAGTTGCAATTGTGAACCATTTAAGCAGTTCACTACAAGAGGATGGCTATGAAATTTCAATCAGCCATCGAGACATTAAAAAATATGATTAAAACGATTATCGTAACGCATCACACTTTAGCTGACAATCTAATTGAAACAGCTGAAATCATTGTTGGTCAATGTGAACACCTGACTGGTATCGGCATCGCTACAAACAGTGATATTGAGACGGTTCGCAAACGTCTGGTCGAGATGATTAAAAAATTTAAGAAAGATGGGCATAAAATTTTGATCCTGACTGATATGTTTGGCGGCACTCCCTCTAATATATGTCTCGCCCTCTATGAACCGGAAAAGGTTGAGATTGTTTCCGGAGTCAATCTGCCGATTGTCTTAAAACTGGCCAGTTGGATTAAAGAGGAAGACCAGAATCTGAAAGAGGTTGCGGCGAAAATAACCGAGTGCGGCCGTAAGAACATCTTTACTGCAGCTGAGTTTCTGGATTTATGAAGCAGGTACTGTTTCGGGTTGATGACCGCCTGATTCATGGTCAGATTATTGCCGCCTGGGTGCCCTATATCCGGGCCACCCGCATTATTGTGGCTGATGATCAGCTGCCGCAGAATGAGATGCTTTCCAAAATTTTACGGCTTGCGGCCCCGACTAATATACGGGTTGAGATTTTGCCCGTACGTCAGGCGGTGGCTTTGATCGAACAGCAGCGTTCCGGTCCCGGTCTTTTGACGATCATGCTTTTTGCCGGTCTCGATAAGGTGGTGCAGGCGCTGGCCGTTGGATTAACGCTGACCGAGTTAAATGTCGGCAATATCCGGAATGCACCCGGCAAGTTACAAGTTTCTGATTCAGTTTCGCTGGATCGGAAAGAGATTGAGGATCTAAAGGTGTTGCAGAACCAGGAGATACAGGTCTCTATCCAGCCGGTGCCGACCGCGCCGGTCATTGACCTGATGGCCCTGTTGCAGCGCAAAGGGCTGTTGTAAGGTTTATGGGGCTCGATTTTTCATCAGTTATCTGGTTGACAGCTAAAGTCTCATTGCTTGGGGCGTTCTGCGCGCTTGACCGAACTGCGTTTTTACAGATGATGCTTTCGCGGCCTCTGGTTGCGGCGACGTTCGCCGGGGCTCTGGCGGGAAACTGGGAGATCGGTTTACTGATTGGGGTCATGCTTGAACTCTGTTTTTTAAGTGAAATGCCGGTCGGTACGACGATTCCGACCGATGATACACTGCTGGCACTGGCTGCCGGCGGGGCCGGGGCCGGTTTGAGCGGCCTGCCGCAGTATGCGGATCAGACCTTAACGTTGGCTCTCGTAGTTTTGCTAAGTACGCTGCCGTGGTCTGCATTCACCCGTAAAGTTGACGGCTGGGTCAGGGTCAGGAATGCGCAGTTGATTGATGAGGTCGAAACTGCTCTGCTGGCCGGTCACAGTCTGGATGGGAGTGAAAAAGTTGCCATCAATTTTCATCTCCATGGTCTGTTGAACTTTTACGGTGCCGCCGTAGTTGCCGTTGCTTTGATGATGTTAAGTTCGTTGCTGGTGGCACCATTGCTGCTGTTTCTGGTGCCAGACTGGAGTCGGCCGGTAACTGATCGTCTGCTTTTTATCTTTCCCGTGATCGGGATTACCGGTTTACTCAGTAACATGAATCACAAACGACAACTGGCCGTTTTTGCCGGGGTGGCAGCCGTGCTTCTGTTTTTTATTTAAGTAAGGTTTTTTAGCATGCGATTGGAAAACCAAATTTTTCTGCGGAGTCTTTGCTGGCAATGTTCGTGGAGCTTTACCCGGATGCAGTGTCTGGGACTGGCTTATGCGATCTATCCTCTATTGAAAAAACTCTACGGTAAAAATCCGCTCCAATTGACCCGCAGAACCCGTTGCTATCTGAACTGTTTCAACTCCAATCCCTACCTGGCTGCCGGGATCTTGGGTTTTCTGGTACATATGGAGAGTCAGGGTGAAGCGATGGGTGACCAGGGACTCAGTTTGAGTTCCAGTCTCTCTGCTCTCTACGGTGCAGTAGGAGATAACTTTTTCTGGAACGGTCTTAAGCCTATGACCTCGGCGCTTGCGGTGATGATTTTTTTCTGGAGTCCGGGGCTTAAGGCGTTGCTGTTTCTATTGCTTTTTTACAACCTGGTGCATATCTGTATTCGCTATACCGTCTATCTTTATGGTGTTCATCGCGGTATCGGGGTACTTGAAAAAATTGACAGTTGGCGCTTACCGCTGGTGCGGGATATTATGGAGTATATTACGACTGTATCACTGGCGGTCACGGCTTTTCTTATGGTGGACTATTTCAATGTAAAGAGCCGGCTGGGTGCGGGGCTCTTTTATTTGTTGATACTGCTGCTGATCGCCGGTCTCTGGTGGTATAAGAAAACCGGTTGCAAAGGTTTTTTTATTAAAAAGAGTGAATTAATCTGACAGGGAAAATAAACTTAAAATGGCTAAAAGAGAATTTACAATAGTAAATAAACTTGGTCTCCATGCTCGGGCCGCTGCAGTTTTGGTTCAGTTGGCTGGAACTTTTACCTCTGAGGTTACAGTCATCAAAGAGGGGCTTACAGTTAACGGTAAGAGTATCATGGGAGTTCTGATGCTGGCTGCGGCCCGTGACAGCACGATAGTCGTCGAGACTGTTGGTGCGGATGAAGATGCGGCTCTTAGCGCTCTGGGCAAACTTATTGAAAGTGGCTTTGGTGAATTGGATGGTGAATCATAATGGCTGAAAACGGGGGAATGCCTCAGGCCTTAGGCAGTATTTTAAACGGAATTGGTGTGTCACCGGGAATTGCCATCGGTCGGGCTTTCCTGCTTGACCGGGCAAAACTGAAGCCGCGGGGTGAAAAGATCTCCAGTAATCAGGTGGTGCCGGAGGTTGAACGCTTTCTGGAGGCGGTTGATGGTGCCCGGATAGAATTGGAACAGATCAAAGCGAAGACTCTGAAAAACGGCAGTGTCGAGGTAGCCGGTCAGCATAATTATATCTTTGATGTTCATCTGCTGATGCTCAAAGACAAAATGTTGATTGATGATACGGTGACTTTGATCAAAGAGAAAAAAATCAACGCCGAGTGGGCTTTGAATCTCAACAGTGAGAAGATAGTAAACTTTTTCAAACAGATGCAGGACTCCTACCTTCGAGAAAGACAGAGTGATGTGGCTCATGTCAGTGAGTTGATTTTAAGACACCTGAGTAAAAGTGAATATGACAGTATCGAGAAGATCAGTCGAGGCGTAATAATCGTTGCCCATGATTTGTCCCCGGCCGATACATTGCAGCTTGATCCCAACCGGGTCAAAGCTTTCGTAACTGATCTCGGAGGGCGGACTTCGCATACTGCGATTGTCGCCCGTTCGATCGAGATCCCCGCAGTGGTCGGTTCTGAGTATGCGACCGAGAAGATTAACGGTGGTGACCGTCTGATAGTTGATGGTATCGAGGGTAAAGTTATTGTCAATCCCTCGCGGGCACAGCTGGTTACGTATCAGGAAAAAAGAATACAGTACGATCAGTTTCAGGCCCATCTGATTCTAAATAGAGACCTGCCGGCGGAAACAACCGATGGTTTTCGGGTCGCTCTGGCCGGTAATATTGAGACTCCGGAAGAAACCGAGTCAATCATTGCCCACGGGGCCACCAATATCGGTCTCTACCGAACGGAATTTCTTTTTCTTAACCGCAACAACCTGCCCAGTGAAGAAGAGCATTTTTTAACCTATAAGAAAGTTGTCGAATCACTGCCTCCGGAAAGTAAGACCACGATTAGAACCTTCGACCTGGGGGCAGATAAGATTGCGGAATCGGAACAGTTTCACGAGGACAGCATCAATCCGGCTCTGGGTCTACGGGGGATACGGCTCTGTTTGAATCATCAAGAGATTTTCGTGACCCAGATTCGGGGCATTCTGAGGGCCAGTCACTATGGGCGGCTCAAGATAATGCTGCCGATGGTTTCGGGGCTTAAGGAGTTGCGACAGGCGAAGGCAATTATCGCGGAGGCCAAGGCAGGTTTGGAGCATGAAGGGGTTTCGTTTGATCATGAAATTCCGGTAGGAATTATGATCGAAGTACCTTCGGCGGCGATTATCTCCGACCAGCTTGCCCGCGAAGTCGACTTCTTCAGTATCGGCACCAACGACCTGATTCAGTATACTCTGGCTCTGGATCGCAGCAATGAACATGTTTCCTATCTTTATGAACCGTTGCATCCGGCTATCTTGCGGCTATTGCATCAGATTATAACTAATGCTAAAGAGGCTGAAATCCCGGTCAGTATCTGTGGCGAAATGGCCGGAGAGCCGCTTTACACCCTGATTCTGCTGGGTCTCGGTCTTGATAAACTCAGTATGAACGCGATCTCGATTCCTCATATAAAGCAGATCATCCGCCAGAGTACTTTTGCGGAAGCCCGGGAAATGCTGGCGCAGTCATTGCTAATGGAAACTGCGGCTGATGTCGAAAGCTATGTGGCTAAAGAGATGAACCAGCGTTTTCCTGAAACCTTTTTGATGAAAATGTAAAAAACTTTTTAATTTAATTACGGAGCACAAAGTTATGTCAACGAAAGATTATCTGTTCAGTTCTGAGTCGGTAACCGAGGGCCATCCTGACAAGGTTGCGGATCAGATATCGGATGCAATTTTAGACAGTATCATGAGTCATGATCGTAATTGCCGGGTCGCCTGTGAAACGATGGTGACGACCGGTATGGCTGTGGTCGCCGGAGAGATTACTACTGATTGTTATGTCGATATCCCGGCAATTGTCAGATCGACGATCAAAGGGATTGGTTATAACGATTCGGCGATGGGTTTTGACTGGGAGACCTGTGCTGTTTTGACGAGTATCGACAAACAGTCACCCGATATCTCACAGGGGGTGACTGCCGGTGAAGGCCTGCATAAAGAGCAGGGTGCCGGCGATCAGGGCCTGATGTTCGGTTATGCCAGCAATGATACCGAAGAGTTGATGCCGATGCCGATAACCTTCGCCCATCGGCTGACCCGGGAACTTTCGCGAGTGCGCAAAAACGGGAAGCTTGATTTTCTGCGCCCGGATGGTAAATCTCAGGTTACAATCGAGTACGAGAATTTTCTTCCTAAAAGAATTGATACAGTAGTTGTCTCGAGTCAGCACACACCTGAGGTTAGTCACGAACAGCTTAAGGATGCAATTATTGAAGAAGTTATTAAAAAGGTGCTGCCGGCCGATATGGTCGATGCCAAAACTAAATTTCTGGTTAACCCGACTGGTCGTTTCGTCGTTGGCGGGCCGATGGGAGATTGCGGTTTGACCGGGCGTAAGATTATTGTTGATACTTATGGCGGTAAGGGTGGTCACGGCGGTGGTTGTTTTTCCGGCAAGGACCCCAGCAAAGTTGACCGCAGTGCCTCGTATCTGGCGCGCTATATTGCGAAAAATCTGGTTGCTGCCGGGCTTGCAGCCAAATGTGAAGTCCAGCTCGCCTACGCGATCGGGGTGGCCGAGCCGATCAGTGTTATGGTTAACAGTTTCGGAACGGGGAAACTGCCGTCGGAGCGTCTGGCCAAGTTGGTACGAAAACATTTTCAGCTGCGGCCGGCAGGTATTATTGAAAGTCTTGATCTTCTGCGGCCGATATATCAGCAGACTGCCGCCTATGGGCATTTTGGTCGTAATGAACCGGGATTTTCCTGGGAGAAAACTGATCTTGCCGAAACATTGCAGGGTGCGTTGAAGTAGAAGTTTGATTACTAAAGAGATTGAATTGTGACAATGCTTGTGCTAGTTAGCCCCGCTATAATGGAGAGATGGCCGAGAGGTCGAAGGCGGTAGACTCGAAATCTATTGTGGGCTTTGCGCTCACCCGGGGTTCGAATCCCCGTCTCTCCGCCAGCAATAAAAAGCTCCTTGAAGAAAAAGGTTATGAACCCTGCTCTTCAAGGAGCTTTTTGTCTGAAAAAGTCACCTTGTCTGGTGACATTTTACCGCCCTGAAATATACATATCAGTTCGCTTGACAACCAGGGATCCGGTTAAACTATCTAAACGCTATCCATTTAATAGAGCTAGAAGAGGTTCAGGTTGTAAGTTTTTTGATGAAATCTTTACGCATTTGTAATGATTACCGGTTTCCTTTTGGCAGGGGCTTCCAGCCGGCTTTCAAGATTGGCATGTAAGTTGCTCTTTTCCTTGAGGGATGAAATATCATGGGTGTCTTGAAAAATTAGAATTTTTGTTTGAGTGCATTTATAATACGTTTAACCTTTGGAAAGGTTCGCGTGTGGATATCCGGTCAATAATATTAACAGGAGAAGAATAGGTTATGAGAAAATTAAGTGATGTAGTTTTTGTCAGTGCAGTGCGGACTCCAATGGGCAGCTTCGGCGGCACGATGAAAGATATGCAGGTTTATGATATCGGATCTTTTGTGGCGCGTGAAGCTTTGAAACGGGCTAATGTTGAGGGTGATGATATTGGTGAAGCAATTATTGGTAACTGTCGTCAGGCGGGTAACCATGTTAATCCGGCTCGTACCGTTGGTCTGAAGGGCGGTTGTGGGCCGCATACGGCCGGGGTTACGATTAATATGGCTTGTCCGGCCGGGATGAAAGCGGCTTCGATGGCAGTTTCGCAGATTGTTCTGGGTCAGGCTGATGTCATTCTTTGTGGTGGGATGGAGTCGATGAGTACGATTCCATACATGCTTAAAGGAGCACGTTTTGGCGGTTTCAAGATGGGTGATCGTAAACTTGAAGATGGTTGGGGTGACAGCTATGACCCGATTGCCAAAGTCAGCATGGGCATGACTGCCGAGAATGTTGGTGAAAAATATGGGGTTACGCGGCAGGAGATGGATGAATATGCCGTGCAATCGCATCAGCGGGCGCAGGCTGCGGCAGATAATGGTTGGTTTGACAATGAGATTATCCCGGTTACTATTCCCGGAACCCGGAAGAAACCCGAGTTTCAGTTTACTGCGGATGAATCAATTAAAGGCGGAAGTACGGTTGAAAAACTTGCGAGCTTACGTCCCGCTTTTAAGAAAGAGGGCGGAAAAGTAACTGCCGGTAATTCCTGCGGACTTACTGATGGTTCGGCGATGATGGTCGCTATGACTCGGGAAGAGGCCGCAAAACGCGGTGTGAAACCTCTCTTTTCAATGGTTGATTACTGTCAGACTGCAGTCGATGGTACATTTATGGGTGAAGGTCCGGGTGAAGCGATTCCAAAGGTACTTGATCGTGCTGGAATGACCCTCGGCGATATCGATATTTTTGAGATCAATGAAGCCTTTGCGGCTCAGGTTTTAGGTAATGTTTCCCGTCTTAACCTCGATACTACGAAGCTCAATATTCATGGTGGTGCCATCGCTTTAGGTCACCCCACCGGTTGTAGCGGTGCCCGGATTATGATTTCCCTCTATAACGTCTTGAAGCGACTTGATAAAGAGTTTGGTGTTGCCTCAATCTGTGGTGGTGGTGGCTCGACAATGGCAGTTATTCTTAAACGTGAATCTTAAGGAGAAAATTATGTTTGATTTAAAAGGTAAAGTTGCAGTCGTCACCGGCGGCAGCCGCGGAATTGGGGCCGAAATCGCCCGTCTTTTGGGTTCTCTTGGAGCCAAAGTTGCGGTCAACTATAATAAGAGTGCTGATCAGGCCGAAGCTCTGGTTGAAGAAATTAAGGCCAAAGGCAGTGACGCACTCGCTTTTCAGGCTGATGTTTCAAGTCTGCCTGATGCTGAAGCTCTGGTAGCCGCGGCCAAAGATAAGTGGGGCACGGTTGATATTCTGGTTACCAGTGCCGGGATGAACTGGGATGGAACTATCTGGAAAATGACGGCTGAGCAGTGGCAGAAGGTTATTGATGTCGATCTGACCGGAACTTTCAACTATATTCGGGCCTGTGCTCCGATTTTCCGGGAGCAGAAATGGGGCCGGATTATTACGATTACTTCGATTAACGGTCTCCGTGGCAAATTCGGTCAGAGTAATTACTCTGCTGCCAAAGGTGGGGTTATCGCTTTGACCAAAGCGGCGGCCAAGGATCTCGGTAAATACCAGGTTACGGCAAATTCCGTGGCTCCCGGATTTATCCTGACCGAGATGGGCGAAGCCATGCCGGATGAGTTCAAGCAGATCGCAATTAACGAAGGCGTCATGAAAAAAGCTGGCAAGCCGATCGATGTTGCCGGCCTGGTAGCGTTCCTGGCCTCCGATGTCGGTGGTCACATTACCGGTGAAGTTATCAAAGTAGACGGCGGCCAATATATATAGGAGTTAATTATGTCCGATTATAAATTTATTACTTACGAAGTGAAAGAGGGTGCGGCTTATCTAACGATTAACCGGCCGCCGTTGAACTGGCTTGATATTGCGACTATGGCCGAGATGAACCAGGCATTGGATACGGTGCTTACCGCCGGGCCTGAACTCAAAGTTCTGGTGATCCAGGCTGCCGGCAATAAAGCTTTCTCGGTTGGTGTTGATGTCAGTGATCACTCGGAAGATAAAGTTGATCTTATGATCTCGACTTTTCACGGGATTTTTCGTCGCCTTGATCGGATTGAAATTCCGACGATTGCGGCAGTTCATGGTGCGGTTTTAGGCGGCGGTTGTGAAGTTGCTCTCTTCTGCGATATGATTCTGGCGACCGAGAAGATTAAAATTGGTCAGCCGGAGATTAAACTTGCGGTCTTTCCGCCGATCGCCGTTGCGGCGCTCCCCAATATTGTCGGCCCGAAAAAAGCCTATGAGATTATCCTGGGTGGCGAAGCTCTGCGTGCCGATGCGGCTTTGGCCTGCGGCCTGGTTAATAAAGTAGTGCCGGTTGATGATTTTGCGAGTGAACTTGATAAGTTTGTCAAGGTTTTTACGGCAATCAGTACCTCAGCTTTGAAATCAACCAAGCGCGCCCTGAAAGCCGCCGCTGGTAAACCTTTCAGCGCGGCGTTAGATACCGTCGAAGGTTCTTATCTTAATGACTGTATGCGTAATGAAGATGCCCGGGAAGGAATTAACTCTTTTCTTGAAGAGCGTAAACCAGTCTGGAAGAATAAATAAACTGCAACATCAGGAGGGGAAAATGTCTAAAGTTCCTGCAAAAATTAAAACCTGGCAAATGGTAAAACCGGGTGAGTTAAAGTTGACGGAAATCGATATGCCGGAAATTAAAGCCGGTGAAGTCTGTGTCAAGATTGCCGGTTGCGGCATCTGCCATACCGACCTCGGTTTCTTTTATGATGGTGTTCCGACCGTGAATGAACCGCCCCTGACCTTAGGCCATGAGATCAGCGGAACCGTGATCGGTGGTGATGCCGAGATGATCGGCAAAGAGGTCATTATCCCGGCGGTTATGCCCTGTAATGAGTGTGAAATCTGCAAAATGGGTCGTGGTAACCGTTGTCTGAAACAGAAAATGCCGGGTAACAGTATTGGCATGTATGGCGGTTTTTCCAGCCATATTGTGGTTCCGACTGCCGGTCTTTGTGTTATTGAAAACCGGGGCGAACGGCCTTTGTCACATTATGCCGTTATCGCTGATGCCGCCACGACTCCATATCAGGCGGCGATTCGGGCGGAACTGGATAAACCCTATTTTGCTGATGGTGATCTGGTCGTAGTCACCGGCGCCGGTGGTGGCGTTGGTACTTATATGACGCAGATCGCTAAAGCCATGGGGGCTCGGGTGGTGATAGCAATTGATATCGATGATGAAAAACTTGAACGAGCTCTCAAATATGGGGCTGACTTGACGATTAATCCAATCGGTAAATCGAGTAAAGATGTTAAAGGTATCATTAAAGCTTACTGTAAAGAGCAAGGTGTGCCGCATAATTATGGTTGGAAGATCTTTGAGTGCTCCGGGAGTAAACCGGGACAGGCTTTGGCCCTTGATCTGCTTTCCTTTGTCGGTAAGCTCATTGTGGTTGGTTTTTCGATGGCAAAACACGAGTATATGATCTCGAAACTGATGGCATTTGATGCCGAAATGATCGGGACCTGGGGTTGTCACCCGAAATACTATCCGCCGGTTCTCGAAATGGTGCAGAGCGGTAAAGTTGAGATCGACGCATTTCTTGAAACCCGGCCGATGAGCACGATCAAAGAGTCCTTTGCCGAGGTGCATGCGGCTCCGATCAGCCGTCGGATTGTTCTGATACCGGATTTTGATTAATAGAGCAGTTAACGCGGGCGTTGTCTGCAGGGGAATTACCTTTATCAGCTTATTTTCCTGTTAAAAAAACAAGCAAATAATTTGTAAGTTACTAAATATTTTAAGGAGAAAGAAATGTCATTAGATTGGATTCCGAGAGAGAACGAACCCAAGAATCACTTTTTGTGGGAAGACGAACATTTTGGTGGTGAAGGCGATGCCCCCTGTACAATTTATGAGAAACGTCCGGTTGTTGATCCGAAAGGAAATGAAGTCAAAGGGCTCTACACTGCCTGGATTATTCTTAATAATCCGCGTCAGTTCAACTCCTATACCACCGAGATGGTTAAAGGTGTAATTGCCGGTTTCCAGCGGGCATCTGCCGATCGTCAGGTGGTGGCCGCAATTTTTACGGCAGTCGGCGATAAAGCTTTCTGTACCGGCGGGAATACCAAAGAGTATGCTGAATACTACTCCAAACGGCCCCAGGAGTATGGCGACTATATGGATCTCTTCAACGGAATGGTTGATGCGATCTTAAACTGCAAAAAACCGACTATCTGTCGGATTAACGGGATGCGGGTTGCCGGTGGCCAGGAGATTGGCATGGCAACTGATTTGTCCATCTCTTCTGATCTGGCAATTCTGGGTCAGGCCGGGCCCAAGCATGGTTCAGCCCCGGACGGCGGTTCGACCGATTTTCTCCCCTGGTACTTAGGTATAGAAGAGGCGATGTGGAATTGTGTCTCCTGTGAAATGTGGAGCGCCTACAAAATGAAACGTTTAGGCTTGCTCTCCAAAGTTGTTCCGGTTATCAAAGATGGTGAAAAATGGGTGCGCAATCCATTGGTTGAGGTTGATAAATGGGTTGATGATGGTGAAATTGTTTACGGTGAGTTTAAGACTGGAGCCGCAGCTAAAGAGGCTCGTGCCTACATTAAGAACGCGACCCTGGATCTCTCTCTGCTTGACGAAGCGATTGATGAGATTGTTTGGAAATTTGCCAACTTGATGCCGCACTGTCTCGTGAAATCGGTTGACGGTGTTCGCGCCAAGAAGAAATTCTTCTGGGATCAGGCAAAATTGCCGAATCGTCACTGGCTTGCTGCTAACATGAACTACGAAGCCTATATGGGCTTTAATGCATTCAATACCAAGAAGATTACCGGTCAGGACACGATTGACTTCATCAAATATCGCCAACTCGTTGGCGAAGGTCAAGAGATCGGTGAAGCCTTATACGAACAGATCTTCGGAACTCCGCAAGAGTAGTCTTCTTAAACATTTTAACTGTAGTTGTTAGCCAAAGGGCGGGATATTAAATCCCGCCCTTTTTATTTTGACTTTGTTTGACGACTTGTGTAGCGTGGTTGGGTTCGATAGAAATTTTCTTGATTGCTTTAATAAAATTCGAAGGCTATTTTTTATGTCAAAACTACTCTGTCTGATCGATATCAGTGCTTTGATACACCGGGCTTTTCACGCTATCAGGCCCTTGACTACCGCCAGTGGGCAGCCCACTAATGCCCTGTTCGGTCTTTGTCAGATGTTAATGAAAGTGCTGAATGATTTTCAGCCGACGCATGTGGCGGCAGCTCTTGACTTGAAAGGAAAAACCTGGCGTCATGAGCTCTTTCCGGCTTACAAAGCCCAGCGTTCGGAACCGGATCCGGATCTGGTTGCCCAGTTTCCGCTGGTACCCAGGCTTTTAGAGGCGTTCTCCTTGTCCGCAATCGGGGTTCCCGGTTATGAGGCGGACGATATCATTGCAACTCTGACCAGGCGTGGTTTGGCGGCCGGTTTTGAGGTTATGATTATCTCCGGAGACAAGGACCTTATGAGTCTGGTCGGGGATAACGTTGTGATGATCGATACGATGAAGAACAAGCGTTATGACCTTGACGCGGTTAAGGAGCGCCATGGAGTTACCGGCGAGCGTCTGCTCGATCTTCTGGCGCTGGCCGGTGACAGCGCTGATAATATTCCGGGAGTGCCGGGGATCGGCCCCAAAAGTGCATTAAAACTTCTCGCAGATTTTGGCGATCTCGACAATATTTTATTAAAGGCGGATGCGATTGAACGTAAAGGCTGGCGCGAAAAAATGCTGGCGCATAAGGATGAAGCACTGCTTTCTCGTCGTCTGGTTACTCTGTCGGATGAGGTTGAGGTTGGACTCGGGGATGAACTTGAAGAACTTATGTGTCGTGAGGTCGATAGCGAAGCCTTAAGTGAGATTTTTGCCGAGCTAGAATTTCATACGTTGAGCCGTCGTTTAAGCCCACTTAAAACAATAAGCCGGGACGGTTATCGTCTGATTGAGACGCCGGAAAAATTTTCATCGCTGCTTGATGAGCTTGTCGGGGTTAAGGTTCTGGCGGTTGATACGGAGACCACCTCGGTTAACCCGATGGCTGCGGAATTGGTCGGGATATCGCTGGCCTGGAATAAAACAGATGCGGTTTATATTCCGGTGGGGCATGTTGAAACTGATAATGGTGCAGTGATCCAGCTTGATAAGGATTTGGTATTTACTGGCTTGCGCCCTATTTTTACCGATGTGAGCGTGAAAAAATGGGGGCAAAATATAAAATATGATGCGATTGTCTTAAAACGATCTGGTCTGGATCTTAAAGGGATCAATTTTGATTCAATGATTGTTTCCTACCTGGTTGATCCGACCCGGCATCGGCACGGCCTGGACGCATTGTCAGTTGAGTATTTAGGTCACACACCAATTTCATTTAAAGAGGTGGTTGGTACGGGACGGAATCAGGTGACGATTGATAAAATTGCTCCGGCAGAAGTCGCGGATTATGCATGTGAAGATGCGCAACTGGCCTATCTTCTGTCACAGTTGCTGGCACCAAAATTGAAAGAGGGAGAACTTGAAGAGCTTTTTGTAAAAATTGAAAGGCCTCTGATTGAAGTCTTATTGCGAATGGAGATGACCGGGGTTTATCTTGACATTGAACTGCTTAATAAAACTGCAGCAGACTACGGTGAACGTCTGCAAAAAATGGCGGCTGAGGTTTATGCGGCGGCGGGTGAGGAATTTAATATAAATTCACCGAAACAGTTGGCGGTAATCCTTTTTGACAAGTTACATCTGCCGGTCTTGAAGAAGACCAAAACCGGGCCTTCAACTGCGCTCGAGGTTCTCGAACGGCTGGCAGACGAACATCCGCTGCCGGCGAAAATTCTTGCGTATCGGTCGTTGTCAAAACTGATTTCGACTTATCTTGAGGCTCTGCCGCGCCTGGTTAATGCGGAGACCGGGCGGGTACATACTTCCTATAATCAAGCCGTAACTGCGACCGGCCGGCTCTCTTCGTCTGACCCCAATCTTCAGAATATTCCAATTCGCGGTGAAGACGGGGCCGTGATTCGTCAGGCATTTATCGGTAAAGGCGAGAATCTGATTCTGGCGGCGGATTACTCGCAGATAGAACTCAGAATCCTGGCTCATTTTTCCGGTGATCCGGCGCTGGTGGATGCTTTTAAGAAGGGCGATGATATTCATACGCGGACCGCGACCGAAGTTTTTCAGGTTCTGCCGATGATGGTAACTCCGGAGATGCGGCGTCAGGCGAAAGCCATCAATTTCGGTCTGGTTTACGGGATGGGAGCCCATCGTCTGGCCCGGGAGCTTGATATTGACAGAAAAACCGCAAAAGCTTATATAGAGGGTTATTTTGCCGCTTACGCGGGCGTGAAAAAGTATTTTGAGAAGGTCGTGGCTGAGGCCGGAAGGCGAGAGTATGTAACCACCCTTTTTAAACGGCGGCGCTACATCCCGGAGATCAACAGTAAAAATCATAATTTAAGGGAGATGGCTCGGCGTACCGCCTTAAATACACCGATTCAGGGTACGGCCGCAGATCTGATTAAGCTGGCGATGGTGATTATTGATCAGCGCCTGCGGGAAAAAAAGTGGCAGAGTAAAATGATTATGCAGGTTCACGATGAACTGGTATTTGAAGTCCCGCCGGCCGAAGTTGATGCTTTAACCCTGATGGTACGCAAAGAGATGGCCGAAGTCTGGCCCTTGAAAGTTCCGCTCGTCGTTGATATCGGGGTAGGAAAAAACTGGCGCGAAGCCCACTAGAAACTGTCTGGGAAAAAAGGCAATTTTTCAAGGTACCCAAGTAACATCAGTTTCAGTTTGTCTATGGCTAATATTATAGGTTGATTTTATGACATCATTTCAAGAAACTCTCGACTATCTCTACGGACTCGAGCATTTTGGTATCAGTCTTGGTCTCGAGAATATTAATGAGCTTTGTACTGCCTGCGGAAATCCGCAGAACAAGTTGTGTGTCGTGCATGTCGCCGGGAGTAACGGTAAGGGTTCGACGATTGCGTTCTTAAAACAGTTGTTACGTGCGCACGGGCTTTCAGTCGGGGTCTACAGTTCACCTCATCTGCGTCATTTTTCCGAGCGGATTGTGATTGATGAGACTCTAATCAGTGAAGCTGAGATTGTGGCCCTGACCCGTAAACTGCGACCGATTGTTGAAAAGATTCCCCGGATTGTTACATTCTTTGATTTTACAACCTGTATGGCACTGCTCCATTTTGCCGATAAATTCCCCGATATTGTTCTGCTTGAAACCGGTCTCGGTGGGCGTCTTGATGCTACTAACGTTGTCCGAGAGCCACTATTGACGATGATTACCAATATTGCTCTAGAGCATGAAGAATACTTGGGTTCGACTCTGCTTGAGGTAGCCACCGAAAAGGCTGGTATCTTAAAGCCGGGGGTACCTCTGGTTTCCGGGGTAAAAAAAGGTAAAATTCGTGATTTTATGGCAGAAAAACAGCGGGAAATGGCGGCTGCAAGTGATTTTCTCGGGCGTGATTTTCGACTCCGGCGGGCGGCTGACGGTACTTTTTCCTATTATGGGGTGGAATATCAGTTTCCCGGCTTAAAGATCAGTATGTTCGGACGGCATCAGCAGGATAACGCCGCCCTAGCTCTGCGGGCTCTGGAATCATTGGCCCATGAAGGGTTATTCGAGATAGAATCCGATTCAGTAGTTGAGGCGTTGTTACAGGTGAGCTGGCCCGGACGTTTGCAGAAGGTCGCCAGCTCTCCTGACATCTATCTGGATGGGGCTCATAACCCGCACGGGATTCGGGCTCTAGTCCCCGAGCTTGAACGCTTAAAGGGTGACCGGCACTTGATTTTACTGCTGGGAGTGATGAAGGACAAACGAATTAAAGAGATGACCTCCAGATTGGCACCCCTGGCTGATGAGATAATTGTCACTCAGGCCCCTCTGGATCGAGCCTGTTTGCCGGAACGATTGGCCGAAGAAATTAGAATTCATTGTCCAAAAGTAACTGTAACCGATTCGGTTGCCGATGCCTTGACACTGGCCCGGGAGCGGGCTCAAGCAGAAGATCTTATCTTTTTGACAGGTTCGCTGTATTGTGTCGGTGAAGCGTTCAATGTTTTGGATTTACCGGTTATGTAGTGGCTTAACTTGTTTATCCGGCATCTTCTTGGTCGATCCGGCAGGGTTATTTTACATGAAGAGTTTTACTGAATGAAGATTACTGCAATCTATGGCAGTCCCAGACGTCAGGGTAATACCTCCCGCTTGCTCAACTCCGCAGTTGCAGGGGCCCGCAGCGTCGGGGCTGAAGTGACGGAGATTATCCTGCGCGATCTCAAAATATCACCCTGTCTTGAAATTTATGCCTGTCGTAATGCCGGTCGATGTGCTATTGAGGATGATTTTCAGGGTCTGGCGCAAACGTTGCTCACGGCTGACGCGACCATCCTGGCATCACCAATATTTTTCTATGCGGTCAGTGCGCAAACCAAGATGATGATGGATCGTTGCCAGTCCTTGTGGGTGAAAAAATACTGGCTTGAAAAACAGCCGCTGGGGCAATCTGAAAATCCCAAACCCGGTCTTTTTATTGCGGTCGGGGCGAGTTGCGGCAAGAAACTGTTTGACGGAGCCAAGATGAGCGTCCGTTATTTTTTTGATACCTTCGATACCTCGCTTCGGTGCTCTCTGACCTACTCTGGTATTGACGCAGAGGATGAGATTTTAAAACATCCGGAATATCTCGATGAGGCCCGAAGGGCCGGAGTTGAACTGGCCGAAAGCATCTGAAAAAGCTTGATTTTTATTTTTTAAGGAAAATAGTAATTCATGATGAAGCAGTTGTCTAATTTTAGATTGGCGGTAATAATTTTTTTACTGTCGTTGCTGGCCGGTGCTCCCGCAGTTGCCGCAGTTCCCGGTATGCCCGGGGCCGGGACCGATATTGTTGATAAGAGTGTTGAGATCGAGGCACGTTACCTCTACTATGATAAGCAGGCAGATCTTTATCATGCTCAGGGTGGTGTGGTCATTCGTCAGAAGGGGATGGAACTTAAGGCTGATAAAGCGGTGCTTAATCAGGCCACCAATGAATTTGAGGCCTGGGGTGATGTCCTGCTGCGGGATAAGACCGACTATATTGCCTGCCGCTATCTTAAATTCAACTATAAGGATCAGATCGGTTCGATCAAGGACGGTCGTATCTTTATCAAGGAAAAGAATTACTATATTACCGGAGAACATATTGAAAAGCTGGGTCCTAATGAGTACGATGTTGAAAATGCGACCCTGACTACCTGTGATGCCGATCGGGCCGCATGGTTGATCCGGAGCCGCAAAGTACACGTTAAAGAGGGTGGCTACGGGGTTGTTGATGATGCCGTATTTGCGGTGAAAAATGTTCCTATACTCTATCTTCCCAAAGGGATTTTCCCGATCAACACCAAACGCCAGACCGGTTTTCTTCTACCCGGCATCGGCTATTCCGATAAGGACGGTGTGATTGTCAAAGGTGCTTTTTTCTGGGCTATTAACCGTTCCAATGATTTGACGCTCTATCCTGAGTATTACAGTGAAAGAGGGATAAAGTTCGGGGGGGAGTATCGTTATGTAATTAACGAGAGGGCGGAAGGTGATATCCGGGCCTCTTTTATCAGTGATAAGCTGGTGGATGATCATCCCGAGGATTACCAAGATGCCGATAAGGCACGCTGGTCTTTTGGGGCGCACCATTTTCAGACACTGAAAATTGGTACTACCTTAAAAACAGATATCAATCTGGTCAGCGACAATGAGTTTCTTGAGGATTTCCCGGATACTTTTTCGGGTAGTTTTATTGATGAGTTAGATAATGTTGATTCCAAAACCGAGACCTATCTGCGTTCACTGGCAATTGCCTCCCAGAGTTGGGAGCATTATCATGTTGCTGCCGCGGGTCGTTACTATCAATCACTGGTACGAAAAAATGATGATGAAACGCTGCAGTTGTTACCGGAAATAACCATTTCCGCGTTGAATCGGCCGGTCTTCGATGCTGATTGGCTATTCTGGCGTATGGACACCGATTATGCCCACTTCTGGCGGCGTGAAGGTGAGACCGGTCATCGGTTTGATATCCATCCGCAAATCAACATGCCGCTTAAGTTCGGTGCTTTAGAAGTAATTCCATATTTTGAATTGCGTGAAACTTGGTATGATCTCAGCGATCGTATGAATGGCCAAAGTGACGGTAGTGAATCGCGGGCAACCATGGCTGCCGGAGTCGAGCTGAAGAGTGTCACAGAAAAAGTCTATACCTGTGACTGGTGGGGTATGGATCGGATGCTGCATATCCTGGAACCAATGCTGGCGTATCGTTATGTGCCGGATGTTGATCAGGATGATCTGCCTGATTTTGATCAGCTCGATTATCTGCCGGAAGAAAGTAATGTAACCTGGGGGCTGGTCAGCCGTCTGGTTGGGCGTTATCCTAAATCCGCCAATATCGATCAGTATGATTATCATGAATGGCTTAAATTCCAGATTGGTCAGGCCTACAGTTTTATCGATGTTGCCGATGGTTACCGGTTTATGGAGGATGATCAGCACGCCTCTAACTTCTTTTCTCAACTTGAGGTCCGAAGTTATGGTGGCGGTCTCTACATGAAACTTGAGAACCGTTTTGATCCGTATAATAATGCCAATGAATTGATGACGGCACTCTTCAGTACGAGCGATCAGCGGGGTGATTTTATCTCATTGGAATATCGCTATGAGCGGGATGAGACTGAACTATGTACCGGTGTTGCCCGGCTACCCATAACAACCTGGCTTGATATCTACGGCAGTATCCGTTACTCAATTGCTGACAGCCACATCTGGGAGACTATTTATGGTTTCAATTATCATCCCCAGTGCTGGGCGCTTGATTTCTCAGTTGATGAAGAGCGTGATCCCTATGATCTATCATTTCGTTTCATGCTCAGTCTGAATGGTCTGGGAGGACTTGGAAGTGGTGATTAGAGTCGTCGAATGAGTCAATCTCTCTATCTGCAGGAAACTCCGTTTATTGATACCGGCAACCGGAAGCTTCGGGAACAAACCCGGGAGTTGGTGGCGGGAGTAAGCGATCTGCGTGAGCAAGTTAAAATCATCTTCTTTTTTGTGCGCGATGAGATAAAATATAATCCCTATACCTCATTTTTACGACCTGAAGATTATGTCGCCAGTGAAATTCTTCGGCGGGGAGAAGGGTTTTGTATCCCCAAAGCCTCTCTTTTTACTGCGATGATGCGTATTCTTGAAATTCCCGCCAAACTCTATTTTGCAGATATCAGAAATCACAAGGCTCCGTCAAAGCTTAAGGCGGTCATGGGTGACCTTTTTATATTCCACTGCTATTGCGGGGTTTTGATTGAGGGCAAATGGGTGAAATTAGCTCCGACTTTTAATCGTGAGATGTTTAATTTAATTCGAGTGCAAGTAAATGATTTTGATGGTTTTCACGATGCCCTTCTGCCCCCGACCAACCTTGACGGCGAACTCTACGTTGAGTACGTCAGGGATCGAGGTGATGCCCCAGATATCCCTTTCAACGATATTGTCAATGCTTTTAATGATTTTTACGGAAAAGATGTGACCGAAAAATGGGTTCAGAAATGTGTGTCGTAAGGTTGAATTTCTAGACAATGAACCATTTGTGATGTTGTCCACCATCTGAATTATATTTTAAGATACAAAATAAAAGGGCCGTGCGGTTAAGCACGGCCCTTTTATTTGCATTCTAGAATCTAATCGAGTCTTATTTGTACCAGTTGTGGTCGTATTTTTCGACCAGATCTTCGATCCAGGAGTGAGAGTAGAGAACATTACCCATGAGGCACTTGATGCTGCGATAGTATGCCTGCAATTCGGTGCCCAGGCTACCGGCATCAACATCGCCACCATCCATCAGGGTTTTGGTCAGATTTTCAACGTCAATAATCTTACCCTGGCATAAGGCCATCATTTCGCTATCGTAAGCATCAACGATTGAAGAGTAAATGCCGAGATACATCAGCATGGCCTGGTAGCCACGGTTTAAATAAGGGCGCAATTCCGTCGGGGTTCCGTTGGAGATATTGGAAAGACCGCAGGTTGATTTAGCGCCGGGAGCAAAGTCAGGGATCAAGGGCAGAAACTCCTGGAAGGAGGCAACCTGGCCGGGATCAACACAGATCGGCAGAACGATCGGATCGATAAACATACGTTCGGCCGGAATATCATATTCCAGGGCTTTACCGTAAATTTCGGCGGCACACATCCCGCGTTCATTGACATCCCGAGGAATTCCTTCCTCACTCAACGTCAGAGCAACAAAGTTGCAGCCATATTTCTTGACCAGAGGCATACGATCATCCAAGCTCGCAGGTTGGGCTGAGATGGAGTTAACGATACATCTTTCAGGGGTTTTGGAAGCTTTAAGGCCGGCTTCAATAGCCACGGTATTGGTGCTGTCGAGGGCCAAAGGCAAATCGGAAACCTCTTCAATAGTTTTGACCAGCCAGGCCATCATCTCGTCACCGCCCTTACGAGCTGGTCCGAGGTTTAAGTCCTGGATGTCGCCGCCGGCTTCTTGCTGTTCAATTGCCATCTTCTGAATCGGTTTGGGATCACGTTCCTTGATCGCCGGTCCGATGGTTTTGGACATGATGTTAATACTTTCAGGTAATGTAAGACATGATAATGCCATATTGTCCTCCGTAAAACTATGTTTGGTTGAATTGAAATGGTAAAAAAAGTGGCGTGAGAAGATCTCTCTTCCCACGTCAAATTTACTTAAACAGTTACCTCTTACTGGCTTTTCAAGAAGGCCGCAATGTCGGAGGCTTCGCGGGTGCCGATAACAACTTCCCACTCAGTTCCCAACTCTTCCTGGAATTCGCCGGAGATCTGGGCAACGTAACCCGGAATGATGATCTTGTTATGACTGATCTTTTCTTTCATGCCGCTCTTTTTGACGAAAGGTGCCATGGCATCAGCAACAAATTTACCGGCTGACCAGGCAGTCAGAACCGACATCCCTTCAACGTCCATGATCAGCAGCCAGGTCGGTACGCGACTGGCTTCAATCTCAGCAGCAACGATAAAGTAGGTCAGAGCAAAGTTGGTGGTGATGATAACCGGAGAGTCGGGACCCGGTTTGTTGATTTCGTAGATCCCTTCGTCCATAAGCATCGGCCGCTGCGGATCGGTGTAGATGTTGAGGCGCTGTACCAGAATCGGCAACATGCGCTCTTTATCCACATCACTCATGACGATGATGCCGGCATACTTGGAAATTGCCATTGTTGCCAGCATCGCTTCCTTATACGGATCATCGGTCATGTCGCAGATAACTTCGATAGTCGGGTAACCAAGATCACGGTTTTTGGCTTTTAAAGCCGCCCGGCGAACCTGATTTTCATTGTAGAACATCGATTTCAGGTCAGTGGCACCAGTATCAAGGACGATATCTTTGACGCCGGCGTCAGCAATTTTGCTGGTGAAGTTAGAAACATCTTCAACCGATGCGCCTTTAGCAACAACGGAGGCGCCGTTGGCTTTGGCAATTTCAGCGACTTTTGCAAAATTGTCAGCTGTAGCGGCATAGAGCAGAGCCCCTTTGCCGTTAGCAGCTTTGGCACCGGCTTCGAGAGCATCCAAGTTGTCGCTCATCAAAATCAGGCCTTTTTCGGTGGCGCCCAAAGCTTTGTTGACTAATGCTTCAAACTTGCCGGCATCGCCACTGCTGTTACGGATAGCCAGAAGATCGGCCGAGAGGGTCAGGCCAACACGATCAAATGTAACCGTATTAAGGTTATTGATCTTGGCATCGACTTCGGCATCGTCCATTTCGTCGGTGACGAGACAGGCGATCGCAGTCGGGTTCATAAAGGTTTTTTCATGACGGTAGAAGACGAGTTCTTCACCAACTTTTTTGTCACCGATTTTGACGCCGCGGATCGGGGGTGCTGATGCTTCGCTTAAAATAGCTTTAGCTTCGTCCGAGACGTAGGGGCATTTATCGAGTTCTGCTTTACCACCGGCCAGAGCCATGGCGAAAGCCAGACAGGTCGGGCTACCACACTCTTTACAGTTGGTCTTGGGGAGCAACTTAAAGATTTGGATTCCAGTGAGTCCCATAGTAAGACTTCTCCTTTTGTGTCAGTCCCCAACATCGTGTTTCGCCACGTACTTTAATTGTTGAGGAACACATACCAATCAGGTTTTCTGGCTTCCGGATCATCTGGCTGACTCTTCCTTCCCAGGTTTCCCCAGTGGTTATATTAAGTCAGTATCCCCGGTTACAGCGGCGGGCCCGCTTCCGATTTGCACGGAATTCCCTGATTTAGCAGTGTTCAGTTAAAAAAATATTTTCCGGCTTTATAAAATATTCAGCTGGCTGGCTTGCGCGCCTTACAGCTGAATATTTTACTTTGCCATAACTAAAATTAAATTACATCATTTCCATCAGTTGTTCCATCTCCAGGCAGGGATGGCCGGCTTCGGTCAAAAAGGCCATGATGGTCTCTTCGTCGGTGCCGTTTTCTTCGGTGGCGATCATGTCATAAAGATTCGGTACGCCAACTTCGGCGCCGCGGGCATCAATCATATCTTTGCTTGCTTCTTTCAGAACTTTAGGCAGCCAGCAGAGGCGTTTGATGCCGCCTTCAGCCGAGATGAACTTCTTACTGCCGATATAGAATTTGGAGATGCCGACAAAACCCGGAGTCTGCAAACCACCACCGACGGAGCCGGCCAGGGTCGAGAAGCCCATACCACATGGGGTTTCACCTGAGTAGTCACGGTCAACAACCATTATGCCGTTGGCAGCAAAGAGACAAGCGGCGATCGCTTCAAAACAACCACAAGAGGTCATCGGATCGACCAGGATTGAGTAAGCGGCGAAAGATTCGAAAGCATTACCCGAAGCCGGAATAACAAATTCGTCAACCCCTTTCCATTTACCCAGGCGTTCATCCATGATGTCACCTTTGGCGATCGGCTGGTTCGGGCCGTGCTCGTTAATCTCGTAAGAAGCCCGGCAATCAAGCCAGTTGTAGGCACCACAGAGGCCCGGACGTTCCGGAGTAACAACACAGACATGGGTCGGAGCAAATGACTGACAGAGTGAACATGAGTAGTAAGTCTCAGTCGTTTCATCGTTCATGTCGGCAAGACGGTTGTCACGCTCAGTCCAGGTCTTACGACAAATCTCAAGATGTTTGTTAACTTCATCAGGATCAGTGAAGATAGTGACCTGAACTTTGTCAACAATAGCGCCAAACTCGTTGTGCATTTTAGCATGCAGGATGGTGCCGAAATGTTCAAATGTGAAGCCGGCTTCAACCGCTTTTTTGGAGATCCGCATCCAGACGATATCACGCTGACCGATATGGAGTATGCCTTCAGCGCCATTCAAGAGATGATGACACTGGCGCTCCAGGATAGGCTCAAAATCTTCCTGGAATTTACGACCGGCCAACTCAATCCAGATACCGATCGGCAACAGGCCGCCCTCTTCAACATCTTTGATATTGGGACCGACAACTGTGAACTTACCATCTTCAACTTCATCCAGAGGTTTGGAGTAGGCAAATTCAAAACCAAAAGATTTCGGACCGCCAAGTTCAACGTGCATGGCATCTTTTTTGATCCGTTCACCTTCGAATGCAGGACCATAAGACATCGGAATGTCGATTTTGGCGATCGTGATTTTAAGACCACGAACTTCGATACCCTTAGTGACGATTTCAGTCTCAGGGATGTTTGTAACAACATGCTCGTAAGTACAGACACCAGTCGGCAGAACTTCAGGGAAGTCGGTATCAGCGATGGTCGGCACGCCGAAGTTGATACAACCACAAGCGGCAGCATACTGTTCGTCACAAACTGGGCCCAGCGCCAAGATGAAAGCAAATACACGATCCTGAATGTATTTAAGGACGCCTTTGAAATCGCCCGGAGTCTGACCACCAAAGGTCAGGGCGGCGCGGACGGCAAAGCCGACGGCGTGGATGGCAGCTGAATGATCAAAACCGAAAGGTACAAGACGGGTATTCCAGCCAACCTGGGTGCCGGCTTCAGCTACCTGTTTGGCAAAAGAGGTCCCATTTTCATTATTTGAGGCCATGAAGACGTAGATACTTTTTTCCTGGAGCTCTTTAGCGATTGCGGCGGCAGCAGCAGGAGAAGAGGCGGCACCAACAACGGCAGCAAAGCCGGGAGCCGAACCATCAACAAACTCAACCCCACGTTTCCGCAGGATGATATCATCGGCAGCACCTAGCCACATTTCAGGATCAGTATCTTCCGGATCTTCTTTGCAGTCAAGGTATGGTGAGCCTTCCACATACTTAAGGGCCTCTTCCATATCAAAAGCAAAAAGAGTCGCCATGCCTGAGTCGAGGCCAGGTCCTAGATAAGGGGTCCAGCAGTTATCAATCGGAACTTCGGCAAGTAATTCACGACACTTTTCCATGACCGGTAACATATCACCCAGAGTTTCAACTTTCATGCCGGTGACACCGTAGATAACGGGCAGATAGTAGGCGGTATTGGGTAAAGCAACTTCTTTGTCAGCACCATACTTTGCGATGGCTGCGTTAATTTTGCCTTCGACCCGGTCAACGACTACGTTGGCTCCACGGATTCCGGCACCAATTACTTGTTTAGACATATTTTAATCCTCCAAGTGCAGACTTCTTGCCTGCTTTGTATAAGATTATTATCTGTTAAATAGGTTTCTTTCCGATTAAGCCATC
>JAOZQE010000135.1 GCA_029932385.1 bacterium
AAGAAATCCGGGCGCCTTTTTGCAGCTGGACAAAAACTACAGGTACCTCTCCGGCGTAGGCATCGGGCTGTCCGACTGCTGCGGCCAGTTCAACCTCCGCCATGGCCTGGGCCGGCCCTTCAATCAGGCCGGGATCAATATTATGCCCGCCGCGAATAATCAAATCTTTACTCCGGCCGGTGAGCCAGAAATAGCCGTCCTTATCCTGCCGCGCCAGATCGCCGGTATTGAGCCAGCCCGGTTGCGGCCATATTTTTTCATTTTGTTTGGGATCCAGGTAGCCGGGGAAGACATTGGGGCCTTTGATGCAAAGGGTGCCGATTTCGTTAATCTGGGCTTCACGTTGAAAGCCGCCGTCATCATCGAGAATAAATATTTTGGCCTGCTGATAAGGCAGGCGCAGACCGATAGAGCCAATTTTACGTTGCCCTCCGGACGGGTTAACGATCGAGCCGCAGGTGCCTTCCGTCTGCCCGAAACCCTCGACAACTTTCATCCCGGTACTCTTTTCAAAGCTTTCGAAAAGCTGTACGGAGAGCGGTGCCGCTCCGCATAATAGGTATTTGAGTGACGATATATCGGCATTTTTATCAAGGTCTGCCAAAAGCATCGCCAATACCGTCGGTACAGCGGAAAAGAAGGCTCCGCGGTAGTACTCAACGATGCGGGAAAAGTTTTTGATTACTCCGGGGTCACGAAATCCTCTGGGACTCAGTAGCAGGATATGAGCCCCGATTGCCAGCGGCAGGGAACCGGTCGCGGTTGTGCCGTTGACATGAAATAGCGGCAGGCCGCACATGAAAGTATCACCCTGTTGCAGACCGTTGAAATTGCTGCGGACCATCTCGACCATGCTGACTTCATTGAAATGAGTGTGCGGGGCCAGTTTAGGGACTCCGGTCGTACCCCCGGTGTGATAGATGGCAGCAATTTCGTCAGAACGAATCTTACGTCCTGAGTCAAGTTTGTCGGCGGCATACCCGGTGACCGTCTCCTCATAGCCGTAAATCCCAGCGGCCTCATCGCTTGGTCCCATGACTCGAACGATCGCTTTGAGATCCGGCAGATCTTTACGAATGCTCTCGACTTTCTCCCATATGTCGCTTCCGGGAAGGCTGCCGAGGGCGACCAGAACTTTGGTCTTGGCGTGTTCGCAGATCTCCTGAATGACATCAGCATTAAGCATGGGATTGATCGGATTGACAATCCCTGCCGCCTGTCCGCCCCAGAGGGTAAAGTGAGTTTGGGGAAGATTGGGCAGAAGGTAAGAGACAACATCGTCTGGGCCAATGCCAAAATCGTGAAACATATTGGCCGCCCGGTTGACCTCGCCCAAAAATTCTGCATACGAGTAGGTGACAGCTTCCTTGTAAGCATTACCATCCGCAAAAAAACTGAGTGCCGGGGCCTTAGGGTTGAGACTGACGCCGTGCCGGATCATGTCGTAGGTATTATCGGCAACAAGCCGCTTTTCTATCGGGGTCTCTTCAATCTGTTCAATTTCAATAAGACTCGCAACGCCGTTTTCCATGGGTTAATTCCTCAACAAATTCATAGTTGTAATGATAAGGGCACTTGTTTGCGGGCTTTGCAGTAACCTTTGCGGGAGTAATTCCCGCATCAGATGTAGATTCCGCCGTTACAGGAGATAACCTGACCGGTGATATAGGCCGACTCATCGCTGGAGAGGAATTTAACCAGATTGGCAATATCCTGCGGGCTTCCGGCCCGGCCCAGGGGGATGCCTCTGACGATAGTCTGTTTGATTTCATCAGGAATTGATGCCGTCATCGGCGTATCAATAAAACCCGGAGCTACGGCATTAACCGTAACCTGATAACGGGCCAGCTCCCGGGCCAGGGTTTTGGTCATGCCGATAACCCCGGCTTTGCTGGCGGCGTAGTTGGCCTGTCCGACATTGCCGGTAAGCGCGGTTACCGAGGTCAGGTTAATGATCTTACCGTAAGCCTGCTCTTTCATCATCTCCGCTGCCGCCCGGATGCAGTAAAAAACGCCCTTGAGATTGACATCCAGAACCTGATCCCACTCTTGATCCGTCATTTTTAAGAGCATATTATCCCGGGTGATACCGGCATTGTTCACCAGAATATCGAGATGTTTGAATTTATCTTTTATCTTGGCAAATGTAGCATCAACATCTGTTCTTGACCCGACACTGCCGCAGCAGACCAGGGCTTTCCGACCTAAGTCAGTAATTTCCCCGGCCAGGTTTTCAGCCGTATCCTGATCGATATCATTGACAACGATATCGGCTCCGGCCCGGGCCAGAGTCAGAGCAATAGATTTGCCGATTCCCCGGCCGCAACCTGTAATCAGGGCAGTTTTGCCAGATAATAAATCCTGTGTCATATATTTCACCTTATAACTTTTTTGTTGAAGATTAATTATCCTGTTTATTGATGATCGGTTCAGTTTTAAGACTTCCCAGCTTGTTTTCTTGCCAAAACGCTCAGCTATAACTTTAACCGGTGTTCCGTTGATGTTTATCTTAAGCCATTTGGGAGCATTATTATGTATGTGTAACATATAAAATTGAAGAGGTGAAAGGGTTTTTCTGAAAACCTGTAACTTCTCAAGGTGATGATTGTCTCGTCTTTCTCAATTAACCGTCTCGTTTATTTAGCTTTGCTTGCAGGGTGTGTAGTGTTTTGTTTGTGCTGAATCAGGTATGCCTAGTGTCATTTTGGCTCTATGCTTCGATGGGACAATTCTATTTACACTGCAGAAAAAATTCTGCAGTGTAAAAAAAGTCCTTGACAATAATCATTCTTATTGCTATCTTATTCCGCAGGATAGAAAAATACAAAAGCTTTTGTTATAAAAGTATGAGGACAATTTATTCGCTCAGATACTTTTTTTCTGCACCACAAAAAAAGTTCTTGACAAAGCTCACTTGAGTGATTATTATATTCTGCAACATAGAAAAACAAGTAAGCAAATAAACTGATATGCAAAATCAAAAACCGAAAGGAGATCAAAATGAAAATCAAAAACACCCTGAAACTCAACTACAACAAAAATGTAAACGAACTGATTAGTCAAGCAACCAGGAATCTGGATGAGATGTTCAGTCTCTGTAAAACTGTTCAGAAACAGGTGAATACTCTTTCTCAGATGGTAATTGATGAAACTGCCGATACCAGCAAGAAAGTAGCGAAAGAGTTGGTTGCTGCTGGAGATGAGATCTCTGGAGAAACCCTGCGTTTGGTTCAGGGTTGTTTCGATGATTCAATAAAGACAATCTTTACTGAAGAGAAGAAGAGAGAGATTAAAAAAGCAGTTAAGTCTGAAGCCAAGGAAGTAAAGAAAGTGGTCAAGGCCGAAGTTAAGGAAGCAAAGAAAGTACTCAAGAGTGTAGCCAGTGAAGTGAAAGAAATCAAAAAAGCGGTCTAGAGGAGAGGGTAATTCTCTCTTTAATATAGTAAATCTAACTACAACTAAAAACAAAAGGAGATCTAAAATGAAAATCAAAAACGCATTTAAAATCAAGTACAACAAAAATGTAAACAAGTTGATCGACCAGGCAACCAAGAATGCTGATGAAGTGTTTGGCCTGATTAAAACTGCTCAGAAGCAGGTAAATACACTTTCCAACCTGGTTATCGATGAGACTGTTGGTAGTTGCAAGAAAGTGGCAAAAGAGTTTGTTGCCGCTGGTGATAAAATTGCCGGGGAAACCCTGCGTGTCTCTCAGTCCTGTATTGATGATTCGGTCAAGGTAGCTTTTTCTAAATAAATTGGTAAGAAACAGATTCTGGATGTGGTTAATGACTGCGTCTACTTAAACTTTAATTGATGAGGTGTGAAAATGAAACTCAAGTACAACAAGAATGTAAACGAATTGATTGATCAGGCTAATAAAAATCTGGATGAGATGTTCGGTCTCTTCAAGACTGTTCAAAAACAGGTAAAGACTATTTCAGATATGATGATCGATGGGACTGCTGACGGTGGCAAAAAAGTGGCGAAAGAGTTGATTTCTGCTACTGATGAGATTGCCGGTGAGACCTTGCGTTTGGCCAAGGATAGTATCGACAACTCCGTCAAGGCGGTTTTCCCTGCAGATGATAAGAAGTAGATTTTCTTAAATTGCAGCCGCGTTTCCTGAAGTGATCATCAATTTCGGGATCTGAGGAGTTAGATGGCAGAGTTACTGTATTAACAACGATTCTAGAGTGCTCTGTCACTGAAAATTTAATGAGGCTCAAAAAAAAGCGTCCCGCTTAATATCGGGGCGCTTTTTTTTGGTCAGAAAAACAGTGGCTAATTAAATTTGCATGAAATCCGCAGGCAGGCTTTGGTAGGCAACCCTGAAGCTATTTGCCATTTTTAATATAGTTGTGGCAGCAGTGTTTTGTCCGGTTAATCCTCTCGCCCAAGATTGGCCTCAAGTTCCGCCAGGCGGGCTTTGATCTGTTCAAGCTCGTCAGTTTCTGATTCTTTGACATTGGTGGGTTTGTTGCGGTGTAATTTAAATAGAGACGATTCGACATTATCTCGTGCTTTTTGCGCTTTATGGAGCGTTTTTGTGCCCTTGGCGAGAAAATTTTCGAGTGCGTCTTTATACATCGAACTGCCGCCCCGGATAAGTTGATGCAGCAGGTCAACCGGGAGGACGTCCCGGTTCTCTTTCTCCTCTTCCATGATAATCTGTGTAAGGATATTTTTGGTGATATCCTCACCGCTTTCTTTGTCGATAATCTCAACGTTTTGATCCTCGCGAATCATCTTGCCGAGGCGGCTCATCGAAATGAAACGTTTGTTGTGCGTATCATAGAGCCTGCGGCTGGAGTATTTCTTGATGATAATTGTGTCTGGTAGCTCTTTGGACATAGATTGATTCCGATTTAAGTTTTGGAAATATGGTCTTTCCGTTAAATTTGTTGAAATTATACTCGCATTGCAAAAAAAGTCAACCGCTCTCATTTTTCCTGGTTGTGGTTCTCTTTTTTACAACTTTTTTCTCGGCTTTTTCGGCATCGGCGGCGATTTTTCTTAAGACAAAATCTTCA
>JAOZQE010000043.1:0-3253 GCA_029932385.1 bacterium
GGTTGTGAAATTGTCTGGCCGTCACCGATGGGCAGAGGTTTGTTTGCATATGCCCATGGTCTCAATGGTTCGGGTACGAATTCTTCCCGCAACACCTTGGCCATGGCCGCCATGACTTCAGGTTTAAATTCCTGTATTCCTGTGTAATTATGAGTAAGACGGCATTCCTCAGCGATAGTTTCCAACATTTCATTGATCAGGTGTTGATCCATTTTTTCGAAACCTCCTGTTGATCTCAAAATGAAGTAAGCATTCTGACAGCATCAGTTTCTTCAACATCATCTCAGTGAAGGTAGGCAGATGCTACGACACGTTTGCTGAGCTGGTCAATATCCTTAAAAAAAATATCGAAGCCGCACTTCTAGTTTATTGCGGTAGAGCTTTTCGCCATATTCACTGGATTTACCTCCACCAAAATAGGAAAAACGCAATCTCATTTCCCAGTTCGTTATTCCTGTATAAATAACTTCCGGAGTTACTGAGAAACTGCTGTCATCCAGATTAAAAATAGTAGTGAGACCCGGTGACAGGTAAAGTATATCATAGGGTTCCTTCTGGCTGAATTTGGTATAGAGATAGTTGCGGCCAGGTTGCGGTCTTCCATACCCCTTCAAGCTGAGATCTTGCGCTTTACTTAGAAGGGAGTCATCTCTTGCTGCAATAAATTGATTTTCTCCTTCGGCAATAAACTGAAAAAAATAATCCATATCTTCTTTAGAATAGCCGGCGTCGTTATGATAATATTCAATGATAGAAGTCAAATCATTCTCCGATAGATAGCGCAACCCCAGGAGCCAGGATGTTGCTGAAATTTCTTCGACCAGAACCGAGTTGTCGGCCATAAGGCGTACTCTTTTTTGATCCGGGATGTAGGCAAACTCCCCGTGGATTTCAAAATTGGCAGCCAGATTTCGGGAAAAATCCAGGCCGTAACGGGTTGAACGACTGTTGCCTGAATAATAAATCAGATCGATGTCCGTGTCGTAATAGAGGAGATATAGCTTAACCGCCAGGTTGACATTATTGATTTCGCCAAAGTCATCATTTACCTCATCCCATACCGGCAGAATCACTGTCGTTAAGGCTGCTGTCTGCAATGGCCCGGCAAAACTTTTAATAAGGTCGATTTCACCGGTGATATAACCTTCCAGCGCCTCTTCGGGATCGTTTGGATCTTTGCGACGGTTAATAAAGCCGACAGGATCCCAGGCATAGCCTTTTCCCCATTTGTATGCTTTTTTACCCAATACTCCAGTGAAGTGAGGCGTCGGCTTGATACTGACATAGGTCTCATAAATATCTGTCATATCAGCCCAGCCCAGATCATCCTGTTGGGCTGCAGCCTTGAGAGTCCAGTTAAGACTGATTATCCCCTGATCATAGCGCCCATCAATCTGTAAGCTGCCACTGAAACGATCCCGGGTCGAGAGGGAGGGGTCAGAAAGATTTAAGCTGCTAAAAGCTGATCCCTGGTTGATCTTCATGTGTTCCCATTTAAGTTCTGCGTAACCTCCCCACTGTAAGGGCTTTTTCTCGATTTCATCGAGTTCAAAGCTAAATTCATCCTCACCATGGACGATTATCGGAATAAGCAGCAACAGGCAAACCAGGAAACAAACAGAACCGTAAATCAGCCTGGGAGGCTGTCCGAGAATGCCCTTTTCCCCCAGCTTAGCGAAGTTCATCGACCCTGGACATATAGTTGAGGGTAAATACCTCATCTGCCAGCTCACGTTTCTTGATCTTGGCAAAGAGCATCACCGATTTATATCCTTTATAAAGCGGGCTGCTGGTCTCCAGCATTGACGGTCTGACAAGTCCAGCGCCAAAATCCTTAATTTTTGAATAATGGAGGGTCTTGATCAACATGCCGCTTATCGCGTAACAGTCAATGCTGGTCGGTAGAAGGGTAGTTTTATCTATCTCCATCTTGAGACCGGCATAGGCCACAGATGGTGATTTGGCCTTGAGGTCGAGAAGATATGAGTCGCCCTGATCGGTTACCTTCTCGGCCTCATATTCAAGACTGTAATCAAGGCGCAGGATATCCGAGTTATTAAAAATACCGCCGACCACCGATTGCAGACTGGTGATCCGGATCGGTTTTCCCACATTGGGGATATAGAGCCACATGTTATCACCAAGCCGTAAGGTAGCACGGCCCTTTTCGCTGGCCGGTGACAGGAAAAGGGCCACCATTTTATCCTGCCCTTTTTTCACCGTATAGAAGACAAACTCTTTTCGGGAGCCGTCTGGTTCTATGTTAATCAGTTTGCGATACATCTCATAGGACTGAGGCTGCATGTTTTCATCTACCTGACGCAAGATTTCGTTACCGTCGAGAGCGCAGGCTGCAGCCGTCCAGACCGAACTTAGAAAAAAGGTGATAACAAGGGTTTTTTTAGCGATTTTGAATAAATGTCTGCACCGCATTGGCTGCGACTCCTGTTTTTTGGATGTATTGGATATGTTGTTCCTTAAGAGCTTGTTCCATTTTAGAGCCAATATTTCCGGCGATAACAATGGCTATACCTTCTTGAGCAAACAATGAAGAAACAATTTTCCTGAGGCCCCTGTCCTGATCTTTGGCGGGATTGTCTATCGCCTCAAGAAAAGCACCTTTGCCATCAAAAATCAAGAAAAATGGAGCTCGTCCGGTCTCCAGACTTATGGCCGCATCTTTTTCCTGCCCTATTGCCGCTACGGCAATCTTTGTTGATTCAGCATCTGCGTTTTGAACAATGGAACAAAAAAGAAGGAAAAATACCAGGGCAATAAGAGTGCTTTTTGCCTGTGAGTTTCTTGTTTTCATAGGGTCTCCTTTTAATTATTTATACATGCCTGAGGGCGGTAATCGGATCCATTCTGGCGGCTTTCCAGGCTGGTTGCAGACTGGCAAGAACCGAGATGGCTATAACGATGAGAGCCACAGTGACTACACTGCCGGCTTCGATAGTGGGTGAAAGCAACAGGCCTTTCTGACGACCAAAATCAAAACTTATCTGGGCAACATTCATGCCGGAAATGGTAACGAGACTGATGACAACGCCAATCAAGGTGCCCAACAGGCCTAAGAGAAATCCCTCAACGATGAAAAGCGCTAGTATTTTGTTTGGAACCGTGCCAATGGCGGCCATGGTACCGATTTCGTTGATTCGTTCAAAGACGGCCATAATCATCACATTCATGATACTCACCAGAACAATGGCCACCAGCATAATTTTTATGAAAAAGGTCATCAGGTCAATCATTC
>JAOZQE010000043.1:3353-17556 GCA_029932385.1 bacterium
AGAACAATGGCCACCAGCATAATTTTTATGAAAAAGGTCATCAGGTCAATCATTCTGGCAATATTGAAGAATGGTGACAATTTCTGCCAGGTATGAACCTCAAAAACCGGTTTATCCAGTTTGTTTCTTATCGGATCAAGAACAGCCTTAATTTGGGAAAAAACTTTGTCCATATCCTCGATATTATTAAGGCGGATAGCAATTTCACTGACCTCCTTGCCCTGGATGCGCAGGAGACTTTTGGCATCATCAATATGGATAATGCCATCCCGGCCGCCCGGACCGGAGATGCCTTCCAGAATACCGCGAACCACAAAAGATTGACCATTTACCGAACCATCTTTATTAGTGGCCACCAATACAATCGCGTCGCCGATTTTAACCTTCATCCCTTTGGCAATAAGTTCCGGAACCAAAATTTCTCCCTTTGTCAGTAGCTCCTTTTTATCACCTTTGATGATACGCTCGATGAGCATGGGCACGGTTTGCATCTCCCGGGCCGGGTTTACCGCATTTAGACGAATATTAGTGGTTTCCTTGAAGTTGCTGAACATAGCGCCGAGCTTGATGCGGCGGGAGTAGGCTGCAACCTCTTTGCTGCCGTCAAGGAATTCTTGCACTCTGACTACCTGTTTTTCTTTGAGGTTACGATCCAGAGGCAGGCTGTCAATGGAGGCAAGATAGCCCTTTTTATGGATCTGCAGGTGACCCAGCATAGAGTCGGTTATCTGGCCGACCATCATGGCCTTGAATGAGCCTGATACGGAAATAAAGAGCAGCACCGCGACAACGCCCAGAGTGATCAACATGGATGTGAGAATGGTCCGGCGCTTATAACGCCGCAAATTGCGGATGGCCAGTTTGAAGATATTAAACATGATCCCCTCCCGATTTTTGCAGAAGTTTACCATCTTCCAGGGTGAAAATAATTTCGACATTTTCTACAACCTTGGGATCATGGGTCGAAAAGATAAAGGTCGTGCCGAATTCATCACGCATCTCCTTCATAAGCCCGATAATTTTATGAGCCGTTTTACTATCAAGATTTGCGGTTGGTTCATCAGCAAGGACCAATCGGGCATTGGTTACTAAGGCCCGGGCTACTGCCACCCGCTGTTTCTGGCCGCCGGAGATCTGGTTGGGGAACTTATCAGCCTGGTCGCCCATGCCAACGGCCTGCAGTAATTTCTGGACCTGTTGCTGTCGCTTCTTTTGTGGCCGGTTTTGCACCATCAGCAGGGGATATTCAACATTTTCCGCTACGGTGAGGACGGGAATCAAGTTGAAATCCTGGAAGATGAAACCAATAGTTTCTCCGCGAAAATGAGCCGACTGCACACGGTTCATGGTGCTGACATCCTCGCCGGCGACAATGAGTTTTCCTCCTGTTGGAGGGTCAAGGCAACCGATCATGTTCAGCAGGGTACTCTTACCACTGCCCGATGGTCCGATAAAGGAGACAAAGGATCCCGCCGCAACAGAAAAGCTCACCCCCTGAATGGCCTTTACAGCAATGTCTCCGGCAATATAGGTTTTTTCAAGTTTCTGAGCCACAACTAACGACATAAGCAATTGCCTCTTTTTACGACGCCATCAATTTTGGGGTTGCAATATTTCCATAATCAATCCCTGAATCAGGGCCCCGATTAACAGATAGAATGACAACACAAGCGTAAAGGTCAGGCCGAAATAGTCAATCATTATCGGCAAAAGGGGAATTTTTATGGTTCGGGAGGCAAAAAAGACGACAATGAATGCGTCTTTCATACCATGACTGCGTAAATCTTCAAGCAAAGGGTACCAGATATACATCGGCCCATGGCTGATCACCCCGGCTGCCAGGGCCCAAAACCAACCCTTGCCGCCACTCTCCTCTCCCAAGTGCCTGGCGATTTGTTTGGCCTGTAAAAAAAAGTTGAGCAGGGAGGTTAGCAGTATAACCATGAGCAAAATGGGGACAATCTTCACTATGGTTTTTCCACTCTTCTGCAGAGCCAGCTGAGCGGCTTGACTGTTGCCGATAAAAAGCAGACCATAAAGAATAAGGACGATGAACAGGAGATATTTACCTCGAAAGACAAAGGGTTTATCCCCATTTTTAAAGGGCTTGTCCTGTTCCTTCATGTTAACACCTGGACGGTAAGGGTGGTCAGCGTTGCAATCAGCATGGTAAAGAGAAAGGCCAGGATATTTCGATACAGGGTAAAACGACCGCCAAACACCTCCACTTCTGCCGGCAGCTGGGTTAATCCCAAGGTAACCCAGGAGATGACAAAAGCACTCACTGCATAGAGCGAGATTCCTTGTTTGAGAAGTTCTCCGCCCAGCAGATAACTGACCACCGGATTGCCGGGGGCGGTGGCACCGGCCAGGGTGCCGATCAGGGTGTCGATAACACCATTGCCTTTAAAAAGAGCTGCGAGCATCTTTGGCGTCACCAGAACTTGAAAGAGACCGACCAAACCGATGATTCCTAACAGGAGAGGGCTCAAGGCCAGGAAGGAAAGAGCGCTTTTTTGCAAAACTTTGCGAAAAGTCGGCCTCTGTGGTGATCGTTTAGTTTGTTTCTTGTCCATAATTGTTTCTCTAATTGCTTTTTATATTGTAATCAATGAAAACCGAACAATAGGCCTGATTGATAAAAAATAAAGCTGGTCAGCCAGGCAATAGCAAGGCCGGAAACCAGGCTAATCAGGGTAATCCTGAGGGATCGAGATTCCGTCCAAATGGCGGCAATTGTGGCGACACATGGGGTGTAAAGCAGGCAGAAGATCATAAAGCTTAGGCTCTGCATCGGGGTGATATGGTTGCTCATCAGGCCGACCAGGTCGGTTCCGCCATAGATAACCGCCAGGCTTCCAACAACGATCTCTTTGGCAATAAAACCAAAGATCAGGGCCACGGTTTCCTGCCAGCCAATCCCCAGCGGTTGAAAAACCGGGGCAAGTATCTGTCCCAGCTGTCCGGCCCAGGTTGCTGCGCTGGCTGGCGGAACATTTGTGGGCATGTGGCTGAGCAGCCAGACGAGCAATACCCCGGCTATGATCAGCGGAGCAGCCCGGGAGAGAAAATCTTTCATTTCATACCAGCTACGCAGGCCGACACTGCGCGGGGTTGGAAAGCGATAGGGTGGTATTTCCATGATAAAAGGTTCCGGTGCGCCGCCGATACGAAAAAGCTTGAGCATAAAACCGGTAAGGATAACCGCAACAAAACTGCAGCTATAGAGGGCTAAAATGATCCAGGGTGCAATTGTCGAAGTAAAAAATATGGCTGTAAGAAAGACAAAGATCTGTAACCGGGCGGTACAAAGAGTAAAGGGAATAAGGAGCATGGTAAGAATGCGACTATAGTTGCTCGTCAGGATGCGGGTTCCCATCACAGCCGGGACATTGCAACCGTACCCCAGTAGAATAGAGATAAAGGCTTTACCATCCAGTCCGAGTCGATGCATGAGCCTATCCATAAGAAATGCCACCCGGGCCATGTAGCCGCTGTCTTCAATTACGGACATGAAGAAAAAAAAGAGGGCAATGATAGGAAGAAAGGAGGTCACCACTGCTACTCCCTGCCAGATACCGTCAAAGAGAAAACTCTGTAGCCAGGCGGGTAGAGAGAGCACCATTGTTTGACTGGAAAGCCAACTGCCAGCTCTGTCAAAAGCCACGGAAAGGACCTCCTGCAGCGGAGCCCCCAGACCATAGACTCCTTGAAAAAGCAGGAACATAAGCATAATAAATATGGGCAGACCAAAGAAACGGTGGAGAAAAATGTGATCCAGTCGTCTGCTTAGCTTATCCTCAATCACCGGCTGTCCGCCAAGAACCTCCATGGCAAGTCCCCGGGCAGCGTTAAAACGACAACCGGCACAAACTACAGGGAAGCTTGTATGAAGGGATTGTTTTAAGCGGCGCTGCCATTTTCTGGTCAGTGCTGCCACCTTCTCATTGCTTGTCCACTGGCTCTGGCTCTCTGCTTCCAACATCCGCATGGCAAGGAATGTATGATCAAGGCGAGTGTCAATAGTTGATTTACCAATGGCTTCGGTGATTTGGAAAAAGGCTTTTTCCAGGAGTGGGGGGCAGGAGATATGAGGGGCTCTTGTTTTCTCCGGATGTTTAATGACTTCGTAAAGAGCATCTTTAAGATCAGGTAATCCCTCACCGGTTTTCGCTGATAATTCGATGACCGGTACCCCGAGATGCAGGGCCATGGCCCTAAGGTCAAGGGTTATTCCCCGTCGCCTGGTTTCATCCATCATATTCACGGCCACCACCATGGGTAGAGCGCTGGCGGCCATCTGCAGGGTTAACCCCAACCCCCTTTGTAAATTACCGGCATCAAGCACATTCAGAATAATATCGGGTGGTGAGTTGAGGAAATAATCGCGCACCACCTGTTCTTCTTCGGTAACAGGAGAGAGGGCATAGGCTCCGGGAAGATCAATCAGGGTGACGCTATATTCTCCTAAAGGAAAGAGGCCGCTTTTTTGCTCAACAGAGACTCCCGGCCAGTTACCCGTGGACTGGCTGGAGCCGGTGAGACGATTAAAAAGAGTGGTCTTGCCTGAATTTGGAATGGAAGCCAGGGCAATGGTGATCGGTTCAACTGTTGGATTCATGGTTGATCACCTCGACAATGATCTTTTTTGCTTCTCCCTCACCAAGGGAGATCTGTTTGTTCGTATCAACAAAGTGGGCCTGCATGGGTTTAACCCCTGCTTTCCTGATCTGGATCAGGCTTCCTTCCTGAAGCCCTGCGGCTGCCATGCGTAGCTGAAAGGTTTTGCCTCCCCGTATGTCACGAATCATGTAGGTTTGCCCTTCCGCCACCAGCTCAGAGATAAGGGGCATGGCTACCGGCTCACAGCTCATGGCTGCAACCTCCTGCTGGCGCAGGGCAAAGTTCTGGCCTTGACCGTCATTTACCTCGATGGTGCCGCCAAGGGGCGCGACCCGGATAATTTGCAGGTGAGTGCCTGGTAAAATTCCCATCTGGGCCAACCGCTGGACGGTTTTATCATCCGATCCCAAAGAATGAATAATACATTCGCTATGGGCGAGCAGGGCAGATACCGGTATGTGTTGAGTTCTAGTCATATATTTTCCGGTTATTCTTTTAATTTTTTGGGCAGCCTGACAGTAAACACAGAGCCTTTGCCGGGAGTGCTCTCTACCGTAACCCGGCCTCCATGCTGGCGGACTATGGATTTGACCGACGCCAGGCCAAGACCATGACCGCTTTTTTCGTTTTTTGATTCACCTCGGTAAAAAGCATCAAAAATATAAGGCAAATCCTCCGGCTCAATACCCTCACCCTGATCCTGAAAACGAATAATAATCTCATGATCCGTTTCCCTGGCGCTGATGATGATTTTACCTTTTCGGGGAGAGTACTTGAGGGCGTTGCTTAAAAGGTTTGTAAATGCGCGATTGAGAAATTCAGCATCCGCGTTAACAGGGTTCTGCACTTGACAATAACACTGCAGATCAATCTCTTGCTCCTTTACTATCTGGTGATGACTTTCAATGATTTGCTTGAGTATATCGGCGAGATCAATATCATCCCGTTTCAGGTTGAAATAGTTGCTATCCAGGCGGGAATGTTCGAGAAATTCATGAATCAGAGATTCCAGCTTATGCTCGGCATCATCCATTGCCTGGAGATATTTCCTGATTTTATCATTATTCTTGCAGATCGGCTCTTTCTGCAGGCGTCTGATGAAACCACCGATGATAACCATTGGTGATTTCATGTCATGAGCGACCATGGAGATAAAATTCTCTTTTTCCCTTTCCATCTCCTTAAATCTGGAGATATCCTCGATTATCTCCAGATAACCGATAAAGTTGCCGTCGGCATCTTCGATAGCCGTAGTGCCTATTCGCACCGGCACTTTTTCTCCTTGATGATTGGTCAACTCCGCTTCCAGACCGGTTGCCGGTTCCTGGGATTCTTGCACTGTCTGCAACGGGCATTCATATTCACATTTGTTGCTGCGTAATATCTCACTGCATAGTTGTCCCACCGCCTCGCTGGCCGAGAAACCTGTCATTTCTTCCGCTTTCCGGTTAAAAGAAGTGATTTTAAAATTAAAATCCATGGTCACTAGAGCTACCGGCATACTGTCTAAAATATAGCGGCGAAAGTGCTGTGATTTGTCAGGCATTTAATTCTCCCAAGGGTTTATGCTTTTTTGTCGATGATCGACTGAATCTCCTCTGCCTCCAGAGTCTCCTTTTCAAGCAGGGATTCAGCCAGGTTTTCCAGTTGTTGGCGATGTTCTTTTAACAATTTCATTACTTCTTGTTCAATACCCTTGATCAGTTTGCAAATTTCATCATCAATGATTTGCGCGGTGTGTTCACTGAAATCCCGCTGCTGGGCCATTTCTCGCCCGAGAAAAATATGTTCCTCGCCCCGGCGAAAGGCAACCGGGCCGAGCTGGTCACTCATTCCCCAATGGGTTACCATGTGGCGGGCGAGAAGGGTTGCCTGTTTAAGATCCTCTTCGGCGCCGGAACTGACTTCACCGAAGATTATTTTTTCAGATACCCGGCCTCCCAGCATTACCCCGATGCGGTCATGCAGATAACTTTGTTGCAAATTATAGCGTTCCTCTTTAGGGATCTGTTCAGTGACTCCCAGGGCTCGTCCGCGCGGGATAATCGTGACCTTATCCAGGGGATCGGCGTTAGGCAGCAGGCTGGCGGTCAGCGCATGTCCTGCCTCGTGATGAGCAATCAGTTTTTTCTCTTTGTTACTAACTATCAACTCTCGTCTGCTGCCGAGCACGACTTTATCCCGGGCGTTAAGGAGCGCATCCATATTGACATTTTCTTTATCTTCACGACCCGAGAGTAAAGCCGCTTCGTTAATAAGATTTTCCAGGTCTGCACCGGAGAAACCGATAGTCAGCGCCGCCAGACGATCCAGATCAACATCCTCGGCCAGGGGGACATCTTTTGCGTGAATATCCATGATCGCCCGGCGCGATTTTTTATCTGGAAGATCCAACGTTATTTTACGGTCAAAACGGCCGGGGCGCATCAATGCGGGATCGAGGACATCGGGACGATTGGTGGCGGCCAAAACGACTACGGTTGCATGAGGATCAAAGCCATCCATCTCACCTAAGATTTGATTCAAGGTCTGTTCCCGTTCGTCATGACCGCCGCCAAGGCCGGTGCCGCGGGCCCGGCCCACCGAGTCAATTTCGTCGATGAAGATAATCGCCGGCGCGTCCTTCTTGGCGCTGGCGAACATATCCCGCACCCTGGAGGCCCCGACTCCAACGAACATTTCGATAAATTCCGAACCACTGATGCTGAAGAAAGGCACATTGGCCTCACCGGCTACGGCTTTAGCCAACAGGGTCTTGCCGGTACCCGGTGGTCCCATGAGGAGAATGCCTTTGGGAATTTTAGCCCCCAGTTTGCGATAGTGATCAGGATTTTTGAGGTAGCCGGTTATTTCACGTAGATCAAGCTTGGCATTTTCCAATCCGGCGACATCATCAAAAGTCACTCCGGACTCGCCCTTATTAAAACGCTTGGCCCGAGATTTGCCGAAGCTGAAGATGCCTCCCCAAGGGCCGCCGGTGCCGGTCATACGGCCCTGCATTTTACCACTGATATACCAGTACAGACCAATTATCAATAGCCAGGGAAGGATGCCGATCAAGGCTCGTACCCACCAAACGGCCTCTCCCGATTTGGCATCTACCTCGACCTGATGTTGCTCCAGTAAAGAGATCAGTTCCGGGTCATCCACCGGCGGTAGTGTAGTCACGAAACGAAGCTGAACTTTTTTTTCGGCTGTCGCCGTGGAAATATGAAGCTGCCGTAAATTACCTGAAACCCGATCACCTTGCAGGGTTACACTGGTGACTTCATTGGCTCTAACCTTGTCCTTAAATTCGGTGTAGGAAAATCTTTGTGACTGATTTTGAGCCGGGCTGGACCAATACCAGGAAAATGCCATAATGACGAAAAACCAGATGAGATAACGCCACCAAGGCAGTAATTGGGATTGGCCATTGGCGGAACCCTTGGGTTTATTGACAGGTTGCTTGTTTGTCATATAGTTTTCCCTTACCAAAAATTACAATCCTAAGTTAGGCCGGCCCAGTTCTTTCTTGACTCCAGCCAGAGCCGCATCGGCATCGCTCTCCGAGACTATCAGAATTTCGCAATCGGAATTACCTAATACAAAGCCCGGTCCCTTGCCGGCCAGATCCTGGCGGACAATCATTATATCCAGACCACTCTCCAGCAGCCAGTTGGCCACCTTAATTCCCTTGGCTTTTTCCTTATTAATATAAGGGTTACTCAGAGTGGAGTCAACCGTGACCGCAAGATCGGACGAATGCAAGGTAACCAGTCGGAAAAAGGGGGCTTCGCCAAAGTGCTCCGAAATGGTCTGGCGATCGGCGCTCAAGGGGAGGCCCAGAACCAGGTGCTCCTTTTGGCACGGTTCATAATGAATCAACACATGATCCACATTTTCCAGGCTCTCTTTTATACGCTGCTTGATCTTTTCTGCAACCAGATGCCCCTTTTCCAGCGTTCTTATTCGCAAGGTCAGATCCAGCTCGACGAATTTATAGCGGCCGGCATTGCGCGCCCGAAGCTCATTGATTTGTTCTACCCGGGGGTCAGCGATAACAATTTCTCGAACCCGATTGAGATACTCCGGGGCGAGAGAGGCGTCGAGCAGAACTCTAACCGCATCAAACATGATAATAAAGGCTATCCGACCAATAAAAAGAACTACAATCAGGGCGGCATAGCGGTCTACAGCAAAGCCCAGGGCGCTCCCTAAAAGAGATGTCAGGATGACCACTGAGGAGAGCATGTCGGTCCAGATATGGCGAGAGTCAGCGATCAGGCTGGGTGAACCGGTCTTGATACCTTGTTTGAGCTCATAGCGGGAGAAAAGAAAGGTTATCAGGATTGTCAGGCTGATACCGCCGACAGCCAAGGGAAGCTGGGTCGGGATAATTTGTGCAGATCCCCTAAGAACCGCCAGAACGATTTCATAGCCTGCCAAAAAGATCAGCAGCGAGGTTCCCAGGGCGACAAGATTTTCCACTTTGTAGAGACCGTAGGGAAAGCTGCGGCTCGAACGTTTCGAGATTTTGATGCCGATCAGGATAACCGTGGCGGAAACAACATCGGTAAGGGAGTGAATGGTATCGGCTTTAATCGCCAAGCTACCGGAAAGGAGGGCCAGAGACGCCTTTATGGCGACCAGCAGTAGATTGATTAAAAGGGAAAACCAAGCGGTTTTTTCCGAGGGTTCCATAATTTCACCAGATGTCGAGATATTTAAGCAACTCACGGGTTTTGGTACGTTAATCACGCGCTTGGTTTTCCAAGGACTACTTTCTTTGCACTCCTATGCCAGATTAATTAGTCATATAAGACACCCATAATTCTTTACTTGATTTTAATCTCTATCTCCTTTGGTTTGACTTCTTCTGACTTTGGAATAGTCAGGTTGAGAATACCGTTTTTGTATTCTGCTTTAATACTGTCGGAGTTGGTTGCCTGCGGTAGAGTAAAGCTTCTCACAAAAGAACCATATGTACATTCAATCCGGTGCTTTTGTTCGTCTTCAATTTCGGATTTCTTTTCACCTTTTATAGTTAGAACGCCATCCTCAATTTTTACGCTTACATCATCTTTTTCAACCCCGGGTAGTTCCGCCTTCACGATAAAAGCATCATCGGTTTCACTGATATCAACTGTCGGCATCCAATCTCCGACCTCAAATGATTTGTCATCATATTTTACCAGTGATTTTCTTGCTGATCGGTTGTATCTGTCTACCAGCTCTTCCATCGCATGAAATGGATCCCAAATTGCCATACTCATAACAAACCTCCTTTTAATGATGATTGTGTTTCAATCAATGGCTAGCATCATCGCCGGTTGTATGGTTATTTTTACTAACCATTAAAAAGATTCGATAATTGATACCTGATTTTATCGAATCACCCCTTGCCATTATTAAGAATAAAAAAGTCGAGAGCCTTTATGGGAAACCCGACCGTCTTGTATTTCTAAAAGAGTGCTTTCTCAAGACCCGTGGCTTTCCGACCCTGTCTCACAACAGGTGTGGCTTTATCTTACTAATTATAAATATAATCGGCAGAACGCATATGTCAATACTACTTGTAATATAAAAAATATTAATTATTTGTTATCAAGGTGTGATTGGGGTGAAAGAAGCCGGCCTGTATGGTCACTTACATCTTTCTAACCTTTTGCATCGTGCAAAACTTCTTGATGGATCATATTTAGACAGCCGATTAATATGATTGGGTTTTTTATTTTCCTGATCTCAAAATTGGTATTGTGTTTTGCTGGGGGTTGTGCTTTAAGATTTACGATAAATTTCTCAGATTCCATATTTGCATTTACTAAAATTATTTTGCAGGTGTTGATTGTGAATAGCACTGAGCGTTTCTACAAAATGGATATGCTCCTTAGGGAGAAATCTGCCGTCCCACTAGCTCGATTCATGGAAGAGATGCAGGCGGGATAATATAATCTATTAACAAAACAAGAGGAGGTTCCATGCTTGGAGCCATAGCTGGTGATATTATCGGTTCTGTTTATGAGTGGAATAATATCAAAAGTAAAGAGTTCGATCTCTTCAGTCCTGAGGCATTCTTCACCGATGACAGTGTCTTGACGGTTGCCCTGGCTGAAGCGATCTTGGATGGTAAAGATTACGGGCAAGTCATGAAAAGATACTACGAACGCTACCCTGATGCCGGATACGGGGGATCTTTCCACCAATGGGCCAAAGGCCATGACAGCAAACCCTACAATAGTTGGGGTAACGGCTCAGCTATGCGAACCAGCCCGGTTGGTTACGCCTTTGAAAACCTGGAAGAGGTCTTGTCAAAAGCGAAACAGCTCGCCTCTTTCACTCATAATCACCCGGAAGGTATCAAGGGGGCCCAAGCGACAGCGGCAGCAATTTTCCTTGCCCGAAAAGATGCTTCAAAAGAGATGATAAAGTTATATATCACCCAGCAGTTCCAATATGATTTAACCCGAACAATCGATGAAATAAGGCCGGATTATGAATTTGATGTCTCTTGCCAGGGAACCGTACCTCAAGCGATTACCGCCTTCATTGAATCTGAAAACTATGAGGATGCCATAAGAAATGCAATCTCAATCGGTGGCGACAGTGATACCCTGGCATGTATCACCGGCGGCATTGCCGAAGCTTTCTATGGCAAATTGCCCAAAAATATCTCTGAAACAGCGATGAATATTCTTGATGAAAATCTGCGTGAAACGGTTGTCAGATTTTATCGAAAGTACATTTAGTCCTGACCTTGAGAAGATTGAATCCGGACTGTCACAACAAATCTTTGTTGACAGCTTGGTGCTAGTGTTTTAATGTATACTTTGAAATACTAGTGAGTTTTTTGGAGTGGGGTTAAAAATGGAAGTAAAAAAGCGCTATGTTGAGTCTGTTATCAGTGCAGATTTAAAGAAAAAGATGGTTTTTTTGGCCGGTCCTCGTCAGAGTGGTAAGACGACTGTAGCTAAACAGTTATTGAAAAAGGCAAAACAGGATATAGAAACCAGATATCTGAACTGGGATTTTAGTGAAGATCGTGAGAAGATAATTGAAGCGCAATTCCCGGCTGAAGAGGGGATGCTGGTTCTAGATGAGATTCACAAATATTCCCGCTGGCGCCAGACCGTCAAAGGTCTTTATGACAGGCGGGGAGATCACTTGCAAATCATGGTTACCGGTAGTGCCCGACTCGATCATTATCGTCACGGTGGTGATTCGCTTCAAGGGCGTTATCATTTTTATCGTCTGCACCCGCTCTCTTTTGCTGAAATTGGAGGGTCCTCTTTAGATGACCTTGGAAGCTTGCTGAATTTCGGTGGTTTTCCGGAGCCCTTCTTTATGGCTTCGGAGATGGAAACCAGGCGTTGGAGTAGGGAATATCGTACCCGTCTGGTAGTTGAAGATTTACAGGATCTGGAAACTGTCAAGGATATCGCTTTGGTTCAGCAGCTGGTTTTAAGGCTGCCGGAACTTGTTGGGGCGCCGTTATCTATCAATAGCCTCCGCGAAGATCTTCAAGTAGCTCATCAGACTGTTGCCAGATGGGTACAGATTCTGGAAAATCTCTATATGATTTTCAGGGTTTATCCCTTTGGTAGTCCGGGCATAAGAGCTGTTAAAAAGGAAGCCAAGCATTATCATGCTGATTGGACTGTGGTCAGAGATCCCGGTGCTCGTTTCGAAAATCTGGTGGCTTGCCACCTGCTTAAATGGTGCCATTTTCTTCAGGATAGTGAAGGGCGGGATCTGGAATTGCGTTATTTTCGTGATGTTGATCGCCGTGAGGTCGATTTTGTGATTTTAGAGGAAGGGAAACCGGTGCAGTTTATTGAGTGTAAAAAATCGCGGCGGAATAGTTCCAATCGCTCCTTAAAATATCTTAAAGAGCGTTTCCCTCAGGTGGAAGCACTGCAGATCGATATGAGTAGCCGGGAAGATGTTCTTGATAAACATGGCATCAGACTTATGCCGGCAACCGGATTTCTCAGTAGATTGGTTTAGGGTTGATTTCTTGCTATTGCCAATCAAGAAAATACCTTACTAGAAAGATTTTTGATATATTCTAACCCTTTGTGCCAATGAGAGTGAGACACCTACCTCTTTACAAATTAATGTAGTCGAGTCCTTTTCGCGTCCAAATCCGGAAGTTCCGGAAAAGAAACCTAAGAGGTGTGAAATAGGGTTGGAAAATGAAAATGGGGTTACAGGCTGAAACCTGTAACCCCTTGAATTTATTGGTAGCGGGGGCTGGATTTGAACCAACGACCTTCGGGTTATGAGCCTCATCCGGCTATAAACTTAAATTGGCTGTAATTTCAATGTTTTTCCCTTGTTTCAGTAGCTTAGAGTAGATTTTCAGGTTTATTCAATAGGTTTAATACGTTCAATGCGTTCAACCAATGTTGATTGAATTTACATCAAATTTACCCCAAGGTGTTGTCGATGTTGTTGTGTGTTGCCACAGATTTAGATATTGCATAGTACCGGTGCGTCTCTCTGTGTGCGATATCCAGTTCATTTAACGTTGCTTGACAAGACCAGTTAAAGGTATTATTATTAGTACTAATAAAACTCAATAATGGAGGATTTGACAATGACCCATCTGGTTCTGACCGAACTTACCGCCAGCGTTTCCGAACTTAAGAAAAACCCCATGGGGACGGTCGCCTCAGGCGAGGGTTCCCCGATAGCGATCCTGAACCGTAACAAGCCCGCTTTTTATTGTGTTCCGGCTGAAGTTTATGAAACTCTCATGGAAAAACTTGAGGATCTAGAACTTAACGTTCTTGCTGATAGACGCAATGATCAAGCGGAAATAGAGGTTACGCTTGATGAATTATAGTCTCAGATTCAAGCAGGAGGCCTTGAAGGAGTGGCGAAGGCTTGATAACAGTCTCAAAATACAATTCAAAAAAAAGTTGAAGGAGAGACTGCAAAACCCTTGTGTACCGTCAGACCGGTTGTCGGGTCGGATTAACAGATATAAGATCAAATTGCGCAATGCCGGGTATCGCCTGGTTTACGAGGTACGCGAATCAGAACTTGTTGTTGTTGTCATCGCCGTTGGCAAGCGGGAGAAAAACAGCATCTATAAAGTATCTGAAACGCGGTGACAGATTCCAAATATTTTCATGGCGTATAGCTTTTGAATCTTTTGGGCAAAAATGGCTGAATTATGCCGAGCTAAAAACCGATTTAGATATTTCTGAAAAGCAAGCCTTTGTTTTGGATGAGCTTCCGTTTTAGGGTGCGGTTCTTGATGAAATAATAATTATGGATTACGATGATTTGCTCGAAAAATACAATCTTTTATTAGACGAGAATAATCGCCTGATAAAAGAAAACAGTCATTTGAAAACTCAACTCGGACAGACCAAACCGGAGCTGTCCAAAAATATCGCTTCTGCAATAAAAACAGAAAAAAATCCGCCAGATAACAAAATAACAGATGCAAATCACGTTTCAGATGTAAACAGCGCATCTAATTCCCTCGCAAAAATCCACATATTCATGTCGCTCTTCAAAGGCCGTGATGATGTTTACGCGAAACGATGGGAGAATAAGCGTAAAGAATCATCCGGTTATGCACCCGTTT
>JAOZQE010000136.1 GCA_029932385.1 bacterium
AGAGAACGCCTTAATGCTTGAAAAGCTGGTGCCGGGGGACGGAATCGAACCGCCGACACGGGGATTTTCAGTCCCCTGCTCTACCGACTGAGCTACCCCGGCTGACCAAGCGAGCGCCTAGATAACTTATAGAGTGACCTTTGTCAAGAGGATTTTTTAAAACCGGGAGATTTTGTAATGAGCAACACTTTGAACACGGCCCAAATCGCGATCCAGAGTCACTTTACAAGACTCCAGGCCAGCGCTGATAATATTGCCAATTTGAACAGTGACGGCTATAAAAGCCGACGTGTAAATATTGAAGAAGGCCCCAACGGCACGCCGACCGCCAACGTCTTTGTCGATCTGTCTCCCGGTCCTTCACGGATGGAATTAAACCGGGAGGGTGAACTGGTCGAAGTCGAAATGTCCAACGTCGATCTGGCCACCGAATATGTCAAAACTATGGAATCGACCCAGGCGATCAAGGCCAACCTTAAAACTATCCAGACTGCCGATGAATTACTCGGTGAAGTTATCGATAAACTGGCTTAAAAAACTGTTCGATCAAGGCTCAATGCCGCCAGAAAAAGGCGGGTTCGTAAGTTATTTATTTAAAATAATTAAGCAGCGCATGCAAAGTTGTCAACGGATGCGGCGGACAACCGGGAATATAAAGATCTACTGGAAGCAACTGGTTTAGATCACCGACAATCTCGTCACTGCCATAAAATGGCCCGCCGGAAATAGCACAAGCACCACTGGCAATCACCACTTTGGGACTTGGAACTGCGGCATAGGTTGTTAAAACTGCCTGACACATATTTTTACTGATCGGCCCGGTCACATGAATACCATCAGCGTGCCGCGGCGACGCTACATATTGAATCCCGAAACGGGACAGATCAAAAAAAGGGGTATTTAAAACATTTATATCCGCCTCACACGCATTGCAACCACCGGCTGAAATCTGGCGTAACTGCAGCGAACGACCGAACAATTTCTTAAAATGATTTTGGCTATGATCAGCCAAACCGGGCAAGTCACCATACGTAATCAGATCATCACGGACGGCTGCAGCCATCTCAAAATCCTGACTGAAACGAACAAACTCTCCCGCCGACAGGGCTTCACAAAGACCGCAAAAAACGCAGCGGCCCAGATCTATCTGCCCAGTCTCAGAATTTATCGCCGCTTGCGGACAAGCATCGGCACAGCGCCGGATAATCTCAGCGGAACAATTACGGTTAACTTCAGGGAGACCCCGAAATCTTTCATAGAGAGTAATCGGCTGTTTGGGGTATTTTGTAGTTCGATGCCCCTGTTCCAACCTGTTCTTAAGTACTTTTAACATAGTTGTGCTCGAATTGCGCGGTCATCATTCAGATTAGATGAAAACTTAGGTTAAATAGCTTCAGAATCAGAGATCAAAACCACAATAAGAGAGATTAAAACTTTTGTTGCATATCGGAAAATCGGAAATCCCTTCATCCCGGAGAGCCAGAGCCAGGCCGGGCCAATTATGAAATGATGGATCCTTGACTTTGTAACGGAGAATCTGACCTGTAGCATCAGTTAACAGACAATGTGAAGTCTCACCCCGCCAACCTTCATTAAGAGAAACAACCATTGCCCTCGGTGCCAGTTCGAAATGGGCCGGAAGATAACTTCCGACCGCTTCCGGATTTGCCAACAACGTATTAATTAAAGCAATGGAATGCATAATCTCCTCGCGGCGCACCACGGCCCGGGAACAGACATCACCATCGGTTACATGGTTGCTGTTGGCCGGCAATTCACCATAAATTTCCGTGGGAAAAGTAACTCTGCTGTCATAAGGAAGTCCACAGGCCCGGCCGACGTAGCCCACCAGACCGAGTTTCACGGCATCAGCATGGCTGACTGTACCTGTATTCTCAAAACGGGCCAGAACACTGGGAGCTGAAAAAATTAGATCGTTAACGTGTTCAACCTCGGGGGTTAATTCAGCAAATTTAGCCAGCAGGAGATCTCTCTGCTCCGACCCAATAACTTTGGTTACGCCACCGGGTCGAATCAGCCCCCGACCGAACCGGTTACCACTCACAATCTGGCTAAGATTGAGATATTCACCGCGAATGCGGCCAAAATAGGCGGCCGGCGGAGCAAAGGCAACATCCAGGCTCATAGCTCCGAGATCACCGATATGGTTGGCAATCCGTTCAAGCTCTAAAGCAATAACCCGCACCCGGCTGCTGCCGGCATCAACTTCAAGACCGATAAGTGACTCCAACGCCTGGGCTTGGCAGAGAGCGTGCGCTATAGTCGTATCTCCGGCAATGGTTTCAGCCAGAATCGGCAGGCGTTTAAAAGGCACTGTCTGGAGTAGTTTTTCAACTCCGCGATGCTGATAACCATGTTGAATCTCAAGATTAAGCACCCGTTCACCAAGACATTGAAAACGAAAATGGCCGGGCTCGATAATCCCGGCATGAACCGGGCCTACGGCAACCTCATGCACAACCTCGCCATCCACCTTGAAATAGGGATAGTTGCCGGGAATGGCCGAGCTGTAGTCATTCCCGAAAATGTCCGGCTTGCCAACATAATTGGCGTGATAACGCACCATCTTCAACCAGGGATGACCTTCCGGTTCAAGACCGTACTGCTCCGCCATCTCCCGTTCAAAAAGATTAAATTTTTCCGACTCGGCGGTCAGTGAAGCAAACTTGGCCGGGGCGTCACAACCGGCAACATAAAGTTTATCGCTACGCAAAACCGCCAACAATTTCAGATCATCCTGATCCGGGTAGGCAAAAAACTGAACAATCTGACCAGCTTGGCCAGCCTCACTGGTAAAATCCAGCAGGGCCTCACGAAAATCATCAAATTTGAGGTCGGGAATATCAGACCGGAGGATCAGTTCATTATTCTTAATCGGAAGCAACTCAGCCATTGACACCACCTCCAATTGTCGCAATCGCCGCGATTATAGTCTGATAAACACTCTCGGGCAACCAGATACAAAGCGCAATCGATGTGAGCAGAAGCATATATGAGGGCCAGGTCCGGGCCAGATTTTCAGCAATCAGGGGTTTCTCCAGATTACCCGGGGCAAAACTCATTTTCATCAACAAACGTGAAGCCCCGGCAAAAACCAGGATCAGGGCCCCGATAAAAAGGCCGGTGCTGAGATGGTAACCTTTCTGCAACGCCCCCATAATTATCAAGACTTCGCTGATAAATATGCCGAATGGCGGGAAGCCCGAAATCCCGACAAAACCGGCAAAGAAAACAACACAGGTCTTAGGTAAGAGTTTTACCATATTTGCGATTCGGTCAATCAGTTTGGTCCCATAACCTAACAGAATATTGCCGGAAGAGAGGAAAAGTGATGATTTGATCAGAGAGTGGTGAATCAGGTGCAGCATTGCCCCATAGGTTGCCAGACCGCCAATCCCCACCCCGAATGCAATAACCCCCATATTCTCAATGCTGGAATAGGCCAGAAGCCTTTTATAGCCACTTTGATTAAACATGAAAATGGCCGCAACAAACATCGAAAAAAGCCCGAAACCGATGAGAATATGGCTGGAAAACTCACCCAGACCGGCCCGGTAAAGCAGTTGATGGCCCCGGTAAATTCCGATGAAGGCACAATTGAGCAGGGCACCGGAAAGCAGGGCCGAGGCCGGACTCGGGGCTTCACTATGCGCGTCCGGCAGCCAGGTATGCATCGGTGCAAGTCCCATTTTGGTACCGTAACCGATGATCAAAAATATAAAACCCGCCTTCAGCCAAACCGGATCAAGCTGGGTTGCCACCGCATTGAGAGAGCTGAAGGTAATGGCGACATGGAGGTTGGCATTGTCCAGTGAGAGTACCACAAAGAAACAACCCAAAAGGGCTAAGGCAATGCCGACCGAACAGATCATAACATACTTCCAGGTGGCCTCCAGCGCGGTTTTGGAGCGATGCAGAAATATGAGCGGCGCACTCATCAACGTAGTTGCTTCAACCGCAATCCACAAGACGATCAGATGGTCGGCCAGAACCACCATGGACATTGAGGCCAGAAACAGTAAAGTACATCCGGTATAGATTGGTTCCCGGGGAAGTTCAGTGACCTTCATATAAGAAACTGCGTAAAAAGAGATAAAGAAAAAGATGAAAGAGGTAACCAACAGAATCAGCACCCCTTCAGGAGTCAGGGAAAAATAATCGGGCAGGGCCGGCGCCAGCTTACCGAACCAGGCCATCAGGGATAAGAGAAAATGCCCGAATGCCACCAGTAGCAGGATTCCGCGCCCCAGGCGCACAGGTAAAAACATGGCCAAAATCCCGGCCATAAAAGGCAGGAGAATAACAACTTCTAACATTCTACAACTCACTAATCCTTCAACTGGGTTAACAGGGCGGTATCAACATCATCATAAGAACTATTAATATTATTGAGAATAATGCCCATAACCATCACCCCGACCAGCAGATCGAGCAAAACCCCGAACTCGATTACGTACAGGGCATGCGTCTCCTGCGCTAAAGCGCTGCCGACCAGATAGATGCCATTTTCCATCATCAGGTAACCGATAACCTGGGTGATGGCTTTATACCGACTCATGATCAAAAAAAGTCCCGCCGCCAGGGTTGTCATTGCGGTAATCATCAGAAGAACTTTTTCCCGGGGTAGGGAAATATGTAGTTTATCCGTTATGAAAACTGAGAGAAGAATAAAGATCAAACCTGCAAAAAGTGAAGCATGATAACCGATAATCGGTTCAATTTCCCGTTGAATTTTAACCTTTTTTACCGCGACATACATAAAACCGGGAATCAAAACCCCTTTGATCAAAAGCATTACCAGTAAAAAAATCAGGGCCCTGACATCTATTGTCTGATGGTAATCACGAAAAAAGGGAATCAACGAAACCACGATCCCCTGACAGGCC
>JAOZQE010000137.1 GCA_029932385.1 bacterium
AAAGCTCCCATCTTCAAAATGAAAATGAGAGCTTTTTGGAATTTAGCTTTACGTTCCGATTTCCCGCCAAACTATCTCGATGCGGGGACATGCCTCCAGACCGGGCTTTAGCCCGTGGCGGGCTGAGCCGTGTCCCCTTCGAAGTGGGCGAAGCAATGTTCGTTGTTAATCGCTATTGTAACTTTATAGTCGATACCTGAATAGTTTAATTTTACTCCGAACCCCATTTAAGCTCCGGATGATTACGTCTATACCGCCATAAAAGTGAAAAAAAACCACAAAAATTTTCGTTATCAGGAATGTCCATCAAAATTTTTGGGCGTACTCCTTAAAATCAACTTGTCAATTTATCATTTGGATACATTTTGCAAGAGGCTCATTATTATCATCATTTACATTGCCCTTCAGTCGTAAATGGTCTGGTTTTTTCATCACTATTCCCGGAAAAACTGGCAATAAAGACTGTCCGGATCAACTGGTGGTGCTATCTCATTCCGGGACAGAGCCAGCCATCCTGATCTTTAACTGAGCCTCTCCTCACGCCGCATACCGGCTGGCTATCAAGAACCTCTCCGTTCGCGGTACAAGAGTACTCAGCCGTGAACGAGTCATTAGTCAGTGATGTAATTTTGTAGATATAGTTGTATATCCCGATACTGAAGTTCATGATATAGGCTGACTCATCACTGCCATAATCCATCCCGACATTGTAGCCGGGCCAGACCGCGCTGATATTTCCATCTCCAGGCTCATTAACCTCCAAGGATGCCGCGTGCATCCGGTTTTCTCCATTGTAACGTGAGATAACTTTCCAGGTTCCATTCAGCGAGTTGATACTAAGAACCTGCATCTCGAGAAGACCTTCGTTGAAATCAAACATGCCGATGACACTCGGGTCCTTGAGATAGGTTGCGACATAGAGGATACCCGGCATATATTTGAAATCGGCGGCATTGTTAACCGACTCTTTATCCGACGTCGGGGTAATTATAATATTACCGAAACCGCCAAAGCTGACGCTACTGGCGCCCTCGTCAACCTTCTGGCTCTGACACTGAGTGCAGCCCAAATCGCGGAAATCGACCCGGCTCAGATCAAGCTCCAGACCCGGCGCCGCCGCTTCCATATACCAGAGGTTCTGCCAGGCAGATGAATCATGAGCAGGAAATGCGACAAGATTTCCGTTACGATCCATAGCATAAATTACGCCATAGGAGAGCGGTGCATGCGAAAGCAAAACAAAGAGTCGCCCACTCTTGTTGGTTGATGCACAGGCCGTAACCCTGTAGGCGCTGGCAGCTGTAAATGTATCATTCTCAGCAATGAAGAAATCAGCATTGACATTGCCCTGAAGCTGAACCGTATACCTGACGCTCTCTGTAGACTCAACAGTGCCTGAAGCCTGGACCGAACCGATATCTATGGAGAGAGCATCTCCAAAAGAACCGGGAGCAGTTGGGGCAAACGTAACCTGACAGATCAAGGTAGCACCGGCCGAAACAATATCACCGTCGGCAATTCCACTGACACTAAAAGCATCAGTCGATGTAAATGCTTTCTTAACCTGAACATCAGAGTCTAAAATATTGACGATCATCACATTCAAAACAGTACTGTCACCTACTTCACAATTGGGGAAATTGTGGCTCGCAGGGGCTACATAGACACCGTTGAGCAATATAAATTGAGGCTGCTGCTCTGAAGTAAAACGTTGGCCAAAAATATCGGAATTAGTTGTATTAAGATTACGGGCATCTTTCCAGATAGTTAAATACTGATGATTGGCAAAGTTGTAGGCAGTTACCGGGTTGTACTGGTTGAATTCCTCAGCACAAACCGCGAAATTGTAGCCCCGTAAACTTCCTTCAGAATCTACGTACTGAGCATAAATATCCAGATCTTCCGTAGCTACATCAGAATTTCGCCCATCTTGCCAAGTAACTAAAAAACGTTGGTTAATTGAATCTACTGCAATACAAGGACGGGTCTGGTTAGTACTTCTGATGTCGTCATCGAGCTCTCCATCATCATTCAGATCCTGATAGCTGATGGCAAAGTTTGAACTATAGAGACCACCACCGGAATAGATTAGCTGGCCATAGATATTGCTGTGTACCCCATCCCCTCTGGTTCCCCGGTCTTCCCAGGCAACTAGAAATTTGCGATGAATCAAGTCATATGCCAAAGCCGGGTAGTAACTCGGGGCATCCGAACTATCAACCAATTGGCTATGCACTACCGACTGGGTAATATATTTGTCAAAAATGGAGTAGATGTGAACCTTGCCATCGTCGGCAGCCGGCTCTAAGGTCAATTCACTCGAATAGAGATCCCCCCCTGTAGGAACTCCATAATCAGGATTAGGTTCACAAACTTCCACAGTTCCGTCATCACCATCATCCTCCTCATGACATATCTCCGGATCATCTTTCTCCGTCCATTTGCAACTTAAAGTTGCCTTGCCGCGCACACCTTCCCAGGCAATTAAGGCCTCGGGTGAACTGTCATCACAGGCAATGGTTACATTATTGATATCGGTAAAATATTCATATTCATACTCTACAGTACCACCATCTTCTTTAAAATCTGATGTTGAGCTAATCATCCTTACGGTTCGTAATGAGGAACCTTTAAGATTACGGAGAATTTCAGGTGTAGCAGAAACGGCACTGGAAGCTGATATTGTCGTATAGGCAATATAATTCACATCTCCAATATACCACTGTGGACTACCATAAAAACCGAAAGGATACTCAACAAGACGTTGAACCTGATCACGACTCTCAACCCAAACCATCCAGAATTGATCACGTGCCTGATCATAAGCGAGCCTAGGCAGCTTACGAGAACTCAGACGATCTCTATTAATAGATTTGTAAACAATAATTTTCGTATTTTGTAACACAGCCCCTGATGAACAATCTGGGGTCAATGCAGAAACATCGAGAAATTTATAATATATATATCCCGAAGAAGTAGCACCTCGGCTATCCTGCCAGGCGATCATGATATTATCACTGCCATAAGTTAAATTACGATAGGCGACAGTCGGTACCGTCTGGTTGCCGGCAGCCGTACTGATGGCAATTTCATCACCACACAATGTGCCGTCTGCATTAATAAAACGACCGTAAATATCGGCACCGGATGTGCTTCGGTTACGCCAATCTTCCCAGACAACAAACCATTTATTTTTATCCGACAAGGCGATGATTGAGGGGTTTTGCTGATCGTTACTAAGCAATACAGACGGCACGGCACCACCGTTCTCAACCGAGATCGGGATATTGGAACCTTCATTTTCAGCCCGCACCGGGGTTAATGAAATTGCCGAGAAGAGGAAAAACAGCAACAGCGTCAGACAGAAACAATTCTTCCAAGCCCGACTTGTTCTAAAATTAGACTGAAAATTCATTCTTCTTAAAATCATAACTCTCCCCCTGCACCGGCTAAAATACCGGCAGAAAAGACAAAAAATGTTAGACAAAAAAACTAAACATTTAACTGAGCTCAAATTAAAGCGATCGGGAAATCTTAAAGCGCCGCAATTTAGCTTAATTTTTATCACATCACCAAACTCAGAAATCAGCGGTTCTCACTGACCTCGATCGGAGTAGTCAGAAGGTCACTCTCAATAGTAGAGATAAAGTTTGCCACCAGACTGCCGGTTGCCCGATTAATGGCTTTGGCAATCAACTTACGATATTCCTGATTGGCATAAATACTTTCGGGAATAACCTCGACTTCGGAACGGTTACTCCAGACCAGGCGGCCGGTGTGCGCATCCTGAACCATGATCCTAATCTGAACCACCGCCCGCGGCACTTTACCACCGTTATGGGCAAGATAGGCGGCTCCGGCTCCGGCGGCTCCCCAGAGGGCCGTATTCAAGGCATGATAATCGGTAACATCGGTCACCGTCGTGCCAAAAAGCGGATGGCCGGAAGTTTCGGTTTTGGTGCTCTCATCAAACGGAAAATCATCATTGGCATTACCAATTGCCATTCCCAGAATACCGCCGATCGCCATTTTATCCATTAACTCGTAATTTTCCGATTTTGCCAAACCGAAAAGTATGCGCTGACTGCTGTTAAAAAAGAACGGCAGAAACCCGACATGGAAGGGATTGAAATCATCCTTGGCAACCCCTCTCTCAAATTCGATCAGGCGGCCGCGAATAATATAGTCGGCACCGAAGTAATCACCGATTTTAGTGACCTCCTGACTAGTCAGAGAGATATGCAGGGCACTTCCGGCATCACTCACAACCTGTTTCTGTCCATCTCTCTCCAGCTCTTCATTGCGGCTGATGGCGTAGCGTAACTCCTCAACCATCTCTGTAGACCAGTCACCGCTTTCAGCCTCGGCCCGCATGAAGTTGTTATTCGGGGTATCAGCAAAAAAAACATCCGGCGGCTCGATGATATGCTCATCCATCAGATATTCAACCACGTCCTCTTCCAGGGATGTCATCAACCCGTAACGGGCAAATTCATCTTCCAGAGATTCGGTCACCAGAATATTGCGCCGCCAATAAAGCTCAGGAGTTGAATCCGGGGTATAGTCTGCAAAAGGCATAATGACTACGCGTTTGCCTGAAGACATTATCCTGTCACAGGGAACCGGGCTCACAGTCTCTTTCGTTACCTGCCCACAGCCTGCTACCAAAAAAATCATAACAACCATTAAGGCACCAATCTTAAACTTCATAGTCCCGTTCCTCCTCGTTAGACATAAGCAAACACGTAATTATCCATAATAAAATAGCGTTAATTAGATATTCATAACAATGAAAGCTGATAAAGTCAACTAATTAGTTAATATCACAATAAAATCACACTTATGAACTATTATTTTCAGACCTGTAACCAACCAGGCAGTA
>JAOZQE010000138.1 GCA_029932385.1 bacterium
TGCCTTACTGTAAAACAGTTGTGACCCTGTTGCCGGAAACCATGCAGGAGCCTCTGGATGAATATCTTAGCGAGCTTAAACCATATACTTTTTCTGGCGATGGAGAGACAGCTAAGTGATGGGCTGTAAATTATTGACCGGAAAAATTTGCATCCTGACGCTAATCATATTCATTTTTGTAATATCTCTAGCGCAGCCCTTATGTGCGGCGGTGGCGGTAAAGTTGATATCTGGGCAGGCGGTATTGACTGAAGGTGTGGAAAAAGCTCGTAAAGAGTCTATCTCCGATGCCTTGAGTGAAGCCTTAAACGATTATATTTATAAAGATATGGCTGTAAATCATAAGTTTGAGCCGCAGATTGATGAGATAATTTTTAAGAATCGTAATCTTTACATAAAAAATTTTGAAATTCAGAGTGAACGGACTCTGGGGGAGCTTTATCAGATTGAATTGAAGGTTGAGCTTAACAGCGAACTTATAGCAAGTGATCTGAAAAAAATCGAGCATACCAAAAGACTTCAGGTGAAAGTATTGGAACTTGTAGTTCTGCCCCCGGAACCGGCCGGATCAGCTGACGGTTTAGGGAGTGGAAGTCATTCTCGTGAGCTTTCTACCCCGATTTTGGAGCCCACAGTTTTAGAGATTGATTTGCAACAGGGGCTTGAGATTTACGGGTTTGAACTGACTCGGGTCACGGGCTTTTCGCCAGAGCTTAAATCGATGTTTATCAAACTCATGAACAGCGATCACACTGGTGTAGTCCGGGAGTTTAAGGCTTCCTGGTTTAAGGACTTGATGAATGGTGATTTGGTTGTTGTCATCAGGCCGTCCGAAGTGCGGGAGGAGCAGGTTGCCTCATTACGAAAATCATTCTGGCACAGTATGGTAAAGATCGCTTTTATCGATATGAAAAATAGTACGATCATTCGTTTGCCGGCCGTCAGCAGCAAAGTTATAAGTGCTGATTATGTCGTGGGGATGGAGCGTTTGACCAACGATTTGAACTTAAAGATACGTAAGAGTATTGTTGACAGACTCTTGCGTGACTATATCGTACCTGGTGGCAGTGAGGAGCGGATAGTGCTTAAGTGTACAGGTTTTCGACAGACAGCTGATTTTATCACTTTCAGGGAACGTCTCAAATCATTGCAGACGGTTAAAAATGTCGAGCTGAAAGAGTTGTCAAATGGTTCTCTGACATTGGAAATAACCAGTTTAACCTCAGTTGAACTCCTCCTGAAATGGTTAGAAAATTCCGCTGCGAAAGATCTTCCTTTTAAGTTGAGTGTCACACCATTGTCGGTTATCGTCGGGGTTTCCCAAAGAAACCCGGATACCGTATCCACAGTTACAACCCCATTATCATATCTGGTGCAGGTTATCTATGGTGCGCCGGACAGCATTTGAATTCTTCAGCCGCTTCTTATCAGAGACCGGAGCTGAAGAAATCTGGATTGCCTGCTCCGGTGGGCTTGACTCTATGGCTTTGCTTAAACTGGCACAGGAGTTTGTTGCAGAGACTCATCTTACCCTGGGAGTGATTCACCTGAATCATAACCTGCGGCCCGACGCATTCGCTGACGAACAGTTTGTGGCTGATTATGCCCTTAAATCACAATTGCCCCTGGTTCTTGGTCAGGTGCGTGATTTAAGAAGTAAAGCTCTAAACTGTAATCACTCTCTGGAGACCCTGGCACGAAATTATCGCTACGCCTTTTTTCAGCGTCTACTTGAATCCCGGAGTCAAGCTGTGGTTATGACCGCGCACAATGCCAGCGATCAGGTGGAGACGATTATGATGAACCTGATGCGGGGCTCAGGTTTGCGCGGGATCAAGGGTATCCCGAAGAGGCGCGGCCGTATCGGCAGGCCTCTGCTGGAGGTGACTCGGACCCGTTTGGCAGAATATGTTCACGAAAACCGAATCCTTTTTCGTGAAGATCCCAGCAATCTATCTTCGGAATTTAAGCGCAACCGGATCCGCCATGAACTTATGCCGGTTATCCGTAAGCTCGGCGGTTCCGGTGTTGAAGAGCGTATTGCCGGAGCAGGGTTAAGGCTGGCCGCTGACTTGAGAATTATCGATCACCGGATTGAAGATCTCTGGCACGAAGTTGAATATATAAATGGCCGGATCATGGTCTCAAGAAGATTGTTGCAGGAGGTTGAAGCTGACTTACGGCCTCATTTTCTTGGCCGCATGATTCGTCGGGCGGGGGCGGTGAAACAGGTCTCTGCCAGAGTTTTATGTGAGCTTTCAGAGTTGGTTGGCGACTCCTGCAAACATCAATTAAGCCATTACGATTTAGGTTCAGGGCTGGTTTTTAAAACTTTCTCTGATCTGGTAGTGATCGGTCAGGAAAATTTGGTAAGTGAGCTAACTGCTCTTTTGCCGGAATACCAAATTGTGCTGCCGGATTACGGTTTTTGTCGTCTGCCTTATGCTTTAGGTGATTTTAAGTTGCGGCAGATGGAGGTGTGCGAGGTGGCAGATTTTTTTAAGTTCGGGATCTGCGGCAATCAGGCAGAGGCGAGATATACAGAAATAGTTGATGCCGATAAACTTGAATTCCCTCTGGTTCTACGTAATCGTCGTCCGGGAGATCGCTTTCAGCCTTTAGGTCTTAATGGTAAAAGTTGTAAACTGAAAAAGTTCTTTAACGCGCGCTCTTTTTCACCTTGTGAACGTTCTTCCAAACCGCTGCTCTGTAATGCCGGGGGTGAGATTATCTGGGTAGTCGGAGAGCGGCTTGACCATCGTTTTCGGGTCACCCGGCAGAGTTGCAACCTGGTTGAATTAAATTTTTTACCTCATCCTCCGGTTCCGGCCGCATTCTGAAGATGTGAATATATGATGGATCATTCAATGAAACGAGCCTGCGAACTTGCGGCTGAAACCATGCTTGCAGCTGCGGGTAAAGTTGCAGTATTAACCGGAGCCGGGATTTCCGTTGCCAGCGGGATTCCAGATTTTCGCAGTAGCCAAGGGCTTTGGGCCCGCTATGATCCTATGGAATACGCTGAAATTTCGAGTTTTAAAAGGAATCCGGAAAAGGTCTGGACGATGCTTGAGGAGATGCTTGCGGTGGTGGAACAAGCTCATTGCAACCGGGCCCATAAGTATTTAGCTGAGCTTGAAAAAAAAGGGATCATAAAAACCGTAATTACCCAGAACATTGACGGCCTGCACCAAATGGCGGGGAGTTGTAACGTAATTGAGTTCCATGGCACCACTAGAAATCTGGTTTGTCTAAGGTGTGGCTGGCATTGGCCTGGATTCAGGCTCAGCGAACTTCAGAAGTTGCCGCCAAAGTGTCATGAATGTGATGCGATAATGAAACCGGAGGTGGTTTTTTTCGGTGAACAGATTCCCCAAACGGCTCTGTCCAATGCTTCAGAGGCTGCAGAAAGTTCTAAGGTGATGCTTGTGATCGGTACTTCAGCTAATGTTTATCCGGCTGCCGATATGCCGGCTTTAACCAAAAGAAGCGGCGGTCGGGTGATTGAAATCAATCTTGAACCAACACCGCTTTCCACCTCGGTTGCCGATCAGACTATTTTCGGTTCCGCTACAGTTGTCCTTGCCGGGATCGGGTCTGCCTGCGATAAACTGCTTACTGGTCGGAGGCTGATTTGAGTAGAAGAGTTCTTTTTATCGATCCGATCGGCGGTCTCAGCGGTGACATGTTTTTAGGGGCTTTTATTGATTTGGGTCTGCCACTTGATATTTTAGAAGCAGGACTCAACAAGATCGGGTGTAACCGTTTTTTTGCTCAGAAGGTAGAAGTTGTTACGCGTCACCATATCGCCGCCCGTAAAGTTTCTTTCCCGGCATTGCCGGAGGCGATAGCTAATCCAGCACCGAAGACTCTAGCTACGGTTAAGAAGTTTCTCGCAGATTGCGGTCTGCCGGATGAAATCATGGCAATTACTCTTAAGGCCTTTGAACATCTTGCTACGGCTGAGGCGAGGGTTCATGGTGTCGATATTGCGGATATTCATTTTCATGAGGTTGGTGATTATGATACCCTGGCTGATATCGTCGGTATGGCCGTAGCTGTTGACTGGTTGCAACCTGAGTATTTAAGTTTAAAACCGATACCCCTGGGCTCGGGAACGGTAGAGTGTGCTCATGGCATGCTGCCGGTGCCGGTGCCGGCGGTAATGGTGTTGCTTGAGGGTCTGCCGACAGTTGCCAGCGGCATTAAATCCGAGCTGGTAACCCCGACCGGGGCTGCGATTATTAAAACCCTGGCTGAAATTCTAATTCCTTTTGACCTGAGCGTCTGTAAACTCGGTCGCAGCGGCTATGGTGCCGGCAGTCGTCAACATCCGGAAAGACCAAATTTGCTGCTACTTACTTCCGGTATCACTGAGAGCCTTGCAGTTCCGATTAATAATTCAGCGTTTGCCTTGCAGTCTTTAGTAACGATCGAGACTGTGATTGATGATATGACACCGGAAAAATTTGCGTTTTTAAAGGATAGGCTTTTTGATGACGGAGCTCTGGAGGTTGTCAGTTGGCCGGTTTTTATGAAAAAAGGGAGACTTGGCAACAGTCTGATGATTCTTCTTGAACCATCTTTGGAAGAAAAAATTGTCCGCCGCATTTTTGATGAAAGCCCGACTCTGGGAATCCGCCGGCAAATCGGTGAACGCTATTTTCTTGAGCGCGAAATTCGTTCTTATACAACTTCGTTTGGTGAAATTCGCTGTAAAACAGCCCGTGACAAATCGGGCCGGATAATAAATATAAAGCCTGAGCATGACGACTTAATCCGTTTGGCTAAGTCACACCCCTTCTCCCTGACCCGTTTTGAACAACTTATTATATCCGAGTTAAGTGCTTTCCATGATCAGGG
>JAOZQE010000139.1 GCA_029932385.1 bacterium
TGGCCGCGGTTGCAGAATAGAATTATTTTTCAAGAAACATCGGTTGAAGAAGTGGTTGTCTTTTCAGATGATATTGTGGTGTCGGCTCATGCCTGTGGCTCTTTAACTGATTTGATTCTTGACAAAGCTGCGTCCCGGCGGGCCCGGGTCGCGGTTCTACCGTGTTGTCATAACCTGAATGAATCTTCAACCGGTGGTCTGGAAGGTTGGCTTGATAAAACTTTGGCGGTGGATACGGTAAGAGCTGAAAAACTAAAGGCTTTGGGCTACCGGATAGTAACTCAGAAGATACCGCCTGAGATTACACCCAAAAACCGGTTGCTTATGGGAGAATACATTGAAATAAAATAACTGATTTTTCTGCGTCATGTTTGCTGAGTTTGCCGGGGCCTCTATTTCAATTCAATACTAATCCAGTTCGCATAAACCGCTTAAATTATTTGGATAATGTCTTGACAATCGGGCCGGATATTTTGTATACGGTGTTGCCATTCAGTTGTGGCAGTTCTTTTTTCAGTTATATAAATTTAACCGTTGTAATGGAGAAGAAGTTATGAAAAAAGTAGTAATGTTAGTGGCAATGGTAGCCTTTCTGGCTGTAGCGACAGTTGCTTTCTGTAATCCGGCGGCTCCGGCTGGCGATATCAGCATGAAGGGTCCCAAAAAAGGAGCCGTAAATTTCAGCCATAAGGTCCATATCGAAAAAGCCAAAATCAGTGAATGTAAAACTTGTCATCACACGTTCAAAGGTGAGGGTGATCCGCAGAAATGTAGTGAATGTCATAAATTGAAAAAAGATGGTAAAGCTTTGGATATTAAGACTGCCACACATAAACAGTGTAAAGGCTGTCATAAAAAATCCGGCAACAAGGAAGCCCCAACTAAGTGTAAGGCTTGTCATAAGAAATAGTTGAATTTTAAAAAGCAAGAGATAACGAATAAAAGGGACGGCCAGTTTATTGGCCGTCCCTTTTTCTATTTATTAGACCGGTGATAAATTACCTTGTTTTTTGTCGCTAAAGTCTATATTTAGCTCAGCACAGGTTATATCGCACTAAACTAAGTTGAAATTATTGTTATATCCATGATCTATAAAGATACGAAACAGGTTCTGACCGCCCTGCACCAGATCAGTCGTTTGACTATGACCGGGATGAGTTGGGAGGAGTTGGCCCGGACCATTCTCGAGACCGTCAGCGAGGCTTTAATCTACGATCGGGTAGCTCTCTATCTTCTGCGGGAGGGAACCACTCTGCTGGAAGGGGTTATCAACGTCGGTTGTCAGGTCAGCGTCAAGGGTCTTAAATATGATCTCGAAAAGGATGACTGTGTTGAGACTCGGGTGGTACGGTCCGGGGAAATAATCCAGATTCAAAAAGATGTTGATGACGGTCTGTTTTCAGATCTGGATAAACGTCGTAATGCCGCCTTAAAGCGTAGTAACTGTGTCCTGGTGCCGGTTATTACGGACCAGGGAGTGGTCGGGACGATGCTGGCAGACCGCAGTTTTCGTCAGGAAGAGATCAGTAATGAAGATATCGAGATTCTGGAAATTTTTTGTAATCAGATCGGCATCGGGGTGGAAAATCGCCGGCTGAATACTCACAAACAGCGTCAGATTAATGATCTCTTCAAACTTCAGCAGATCTCGCGGCAGATGAGTGATGTTAAAGATATGGGTGATCTGCAGCAGTTGATTGTCTCGCGCGGGGTCAGGCTCGGCGGAGCTCAGGCCGGCTGGCTGCTGCTGAATGAGGGGCACGGAGATAAACTTGTGCCGGTTTCCGAGTTTGCAGCTTCTGCTGAAGATTTCTGGGCTTTTGATATAAAGAAGCAGTTACGTGAATCACTGGTAACAAGTCAGGTTCTGTTCCGGTCGGTGCAGAAGGTATCTGCCGGGGGTGACAGTCAAGAGGCCGGTATTTTAAGCCTCCCCCTGTTGATCGGTAAGCGGCAACAGGGGGTTTTAATTCTGCTCTACCGCGAATTGATGCCCCCGGTTAGTCTGAATTTTGATCTCATGAAGATCTTTGCTGGCCAGGCCGATAAAGCGATGGAACGTTTTATCTTTAATCGTACTTTGATTGAGGATCGCGATTTTCGCGAGAGTATTCTGAAAAGTTCGCCGAATGCGATTATTACCTTGAACAGTGCGTTGCAGATAACTTCTTACAATCGTATGAGTGAGGAGTTTTTTGGTTCTCTCGAACCGGATTGGCAGGGAAGTATTTTTGCTTTGCTCGATTCACCATCTTTCCGTCGGGCTCTGGCTGAAGTTGCCGGTCGGCAGCAATCTTCAGTCCAGATCGAGATGTGCCAGACTTTTGCAACCCCTTGTGGCAATTGTGATTCGGTAAGTGGTGGTGAAAAGATATTTTTTATCAATGTGGCCTCACTTGGGGTTGCCCCGGATGAAGATCGCGGGCTTTTAGTCCTGGTTCAGGACCAGACCGAAAAACGTAAAACTGATCAAGAAGTTGAGCGTATGCAGCGTCTGGCTTCAATTGGTCAGTTAGCGGCCGGGATTGCCCATGAGATCAGAAACCCGTTAACGGGAATGAATATCTCGCTGGATATAATCAGTAATGAGTTGACGGATCGGCCCCATGTCGGTAAACTGATCGCCGGTGTGGTTGATGAGATTGACCGGCTTGAAAATATTGTCTCTTCGATGCTTGAGTTTTCCCGGGCCGGGATGCTGGAAAAATCGTGGGTCAATCTCAAAGAGATGCTTGACGGTTGGTTTCCAATTTTCAAGGAGCAGGCCCGGCGAGTTGAGATTGAAGCTTCGTTGCAGATGGACAGTGCCGTCCTCCCCGCAGTTCATGGTGACTCGGAAAAACTCAAACAGGTAGTAATGAACCTCGGTTTGAATGCCCTTGACGCGGCCCGGGAAGGTGCGGGTCAGGTTACCTTAGCGCTTAGTCTGGGTAATTCCCGAGGGGAGGATTTTGCGGTTGGTGCCAATGCTGGAGTCGTGCAGTCTGAGCAACCTTGGCTCTGGCTGAAAATCAGTGACAGCGGCCCGGGTATGCGGCGGGAGATAATTGAAAAGATTTACGATCCTTTTTTTACGACAAAAAATCGCGGCACGGGTCTCGGTTTATCCATAGTTCATAATATAATCAAAGAGCATGGCGGTCGCCTCGAGGTTGAGAGTGAACCCGGCAATGGCTCTACCTTCGCGGTCGGTCTGCCGGCCGGTGAGGCTCAACCTCGCTATAAGAGTATAGAAGATGTCCAATCGAATACTTATAATTGATGATGAAAAACTGATCCGTGAATCTTTGACGCACCTGTTAACCGATGCCGGTTACCGGGCTGAAGTTGCAAGCCGGGTTGATGATGCCAAAATCCAGATTGCCAAGGAAGTCTATGACCTTATCCTGATAGACTTGCGGCTGCCGGACGGCAGCGGGATTGATCTGATGCGCCACATCCACGAGCAGATCGATTACGCGCCTATCTGTATCATGATGACGGCTTACGGTTCGGTTGATAGCGCGGTTGAAGCGATGAAATATGGTGCTTACGACTATATCAACAAACCGTTCAAATCAAAGGAGATCCTGTTGATTGTCAAGCTTGCCTTAGAGACCGGCAAGCTGAAAAGGGAGGTCCGTGATATCGTCAAGGAGCAGTCCCGGGCCAACGACATTATTTCTGCCGATCCGATGATGGAACGGGTTATGGTTATGGTTCGCAAAGTTGCCGATAATCGTGACGTCTCGGTATTGATTCAGGGTGAAAGCGGCACCGGTAAAGAGTTGGTTGCCAAGGCGATTCACAATTTGAGTGAGCGTGCAGACAAACCCTTTGTCAGTATTAACTGTGCTTCAATTCCGGGTAATCTTTTGGAGAGTGAACTCTTCGGTTATGAAAAAGGCGCTTTTACCGATGCCAAAAACCGCAAGCTCGGGTTGTTGGAGAAAGGCAATGGCGGCACCGTTTTTCTTGATGAAATCGGGGATATGGAAGCCCCTCTGCAGGCCAAACTCCTCCGGGTTTTAGAGGAGAGTAAATTTCGCCGGCTGGGAAGTGTTGAGGATGTTACTATCGATGTCCGCTTCCTTTCAGCTACGAACCAGTCGCTGGAAAAACTTATTGAAGAGAGTAAATTCCGCGAAGATCTCTACTATCGACTCAAGGTGATTAATATCGTCGTGCCGCCTCTGCGCGAGCGGCGTCAGGATATCGAACTGTTGTTGAAATTCTACCTTGATCATTTCAATCGTAAACTCAAAAAGAATGTCAATGAAATCTCAGCCGGAGCGCTGGAGCTGCTCCAGAAATATCAGTGGCGGGGCAACGTGCGGGAATTGAAGAATATGGTTGAGAGGATCATGATTCTTGAAGATTCTGAAATTATTACGGAAGAGCATCTGCCGCTCGAAGTATTTTCCGCCAATCGTGACCGCAACCGGTTCGGTCTGGCACTGCCGCGCGAGTATGATTTTCGTCAGGGGGTGGATTTTAATGAACTGGTTAAAACATTTTCCAGCTACCTGATCGAAGAGGCGATGAAAGTTGCCGGCGGCAACAAAGCCAAAACCGCTCGCCTTCTGAATATGGATCGCGGTACCCTGCGCTACCAGATTAAAAAACTTGGGGTCGCGGCCGAAAATGATGATGGAGATGATGACTGACTGATGTAAGGCTGTCTTGAAAAATGACTTGCCAGTTATCAGAACTTGTGTTAGAAGCCGCCTCTCTTTGTCAAGCGAGAGATCCATATAATCGGGACGTAGCGCAGCCTGGCAGCGCACCTGCCTTGGGAGCAGGGGGT
>JAOZQE010000140.1 GCA_029932385.1 bacterium
AAGGATTACGCTTCAATCAAGTTTTTTCTTTATACCCTCTGCGGCAGTATCTTTCTGCTGGTCGCAATTGTGGCGCTATATATCAAGACCGGAACCTTCTTTATTCCGGCCCTGATGGATCAGGAGTTCTCATTTGCCTATCAGATGTGGATTTTCTTGGCCTGTGCTCTCGCTTTTGCGATCAAGATTCCAATGTATCCACTACATACCTGGCTCCCGGCGGCCCACGTTGAAGCGCCAACCGCGGGCAGTGTCATTCTGGCCAGTATTCTTCTGAAGATGGGCGGCTACGGTTTTTTACGTTTCTGTCTGCCGATGGCGCCCGCGGCAACAATTTACTGTATGCCTTATCTGATAGCCCTCTCATTGATCTCAATTATCTTCGGGGGCTACCTGGCTTTAGGCCAGACCGATATCAAAAAACTTATTGCCTATTCCAGTGTCGGTCATATGGGCTTTGTCACTCTGGGGATTTTTCTTTTGAATGACCAGGGACTAAAAGGTGCTATCCTGCAGATGATCAACCACGGGATTACCACTGGCGGTCTGTTCATTATGGTCGGTATGATCTACGAGAGAACTCATAGTCGGGAGATTGCCGATAACTCGGCTTTAGGGATGGTGATGCCGATTTATGTTACATTTCTGGGCATCTTCTGTCTCTCCTCACTGGCCTTTCCCGGTACCAACAGTTTTGTTGGGGAATTCCTGGTTCTCTTCGGTGCCTTTAAGAAGAGTGTTGTGGTTGGTTTCCTGGCAATTCCGGGGGCGATTCTTGCAGCTGCCTATATGCTGCGTCTGCTGCAGCGCATGGTCTGGCACGACTCGGATGGTCATGCCCACCATCATGACGAGGCCGACGGTGATGCTCATGCTCACAAGCTGACAGATCTGAGCTTCAGAGAACTTTCCATGGTAGTGGTTCTGGCAATCTTTGTCTTCTGGATCGGTCTCTATCCGGCACCGTTACTGAAAGTTATGGATGCCAGTGTTACCCACCTGTTACACCAGATTTCGGCAGGTGGCAGCGTGGTTCCGGTTGATCCTCATGGCGGTCATCACGCACTGCTTGAGCTGGGCAACTGGTGTAAACAGATTATGACGTTTTAATTGCGGGAACTAGAGAGCTGTTTATTCGTTCGCAAAAACCATAGTATGGCCGAGTGAAAATTTTGCCATGAATTACAGGTAATTAAAATGCAAGCAATGCTTATTCTTCCGGAACTTGTCCTGATTGCTACAGTGCTGGTTCTTTTTGCCGCATCATTGAAAAAGATTAAAGGTACGACCTTAACCGTTGTCGCTCTGGCCGGAACTTTCCTGACCCTGGTTGCAACCGTTTTAAGTATCAGTGCTTCGGGCACTATCTTTGCCGGAGCTTATCAGGTCGATACTCTTTCACAACTGATCAAATTTCTTTTGGGCGGCGGTCTCTTCCTGATCTTTGTCATGTGCCGTGATTTAAGCGGCATTGAAGAGGAGATGCAGAATGAGTTCTTCTTTTTTCTCAGTTTAAGTACTCTGGGTCTGATGATGATGAGCAGCGCGGTCGAGCTATTAACGATCCTGGTCTGTCTTGAGATATCATCTTATGCCCTCTATGTCGTAATCTCATTTCGTAAAGGAGAAGGCCGGCGAACCGAGGTTGAAGCCGGGATCAAATATGTTCTTTTCGGGGCTGCGGCCACCGGAATTTCTCTTTTTGGAATCAGTTATATTTTCGGGTTGACCCATTCAACCTACCTTGTCGATATTAGTGCCCAGCTGCCGAACCTTATCCAACACCAATCTATGGCTGTAATCGGGATGGTGCTGATGCTTTGTAGTTTTTTCTATAAGCTGGCGATGTTTCCGATGCATGCCTGGACTCCGGATATCTATCAGGGTGCCTCGAATGAAACCACCACCTTTATTGCGACCCTGCCGAAAATCGGTGCCGCGGCCCTGTTGATCCGTCTGATCAGTATGACCGGCCCCGGTGTCACTGAATTTACCTGGGTGCTGGTTGTCCTGGCAGTTCTTTCCATGAGTTTCGGTAACCTTGCGGCGTTGGTACAGGATGATATTAAGCGTCTGCTGGCTTATTCGAGTATTGCCCATGCCGGTTATATGATGATCGGTCTTTTGAGCGGCAATCAACTGGGTATGGCGGCGGTGATCTATTATATTGCCGGTTATGTTCTCATGAATCTGGCCTGTTTCATGGTCATCTACTATATCGCTCCCCGGGGAGAAAATATTACTTTTGAGGATCTTAAAGGTCTATATCGCCGTTCTCCAATACTTGCATTTACTCTGGCCGCCGGGGCGTTTGGTATGGCTGGAATTCCGCCGACGGTGGGTTTTACGGGTAAATTTGTCATCTTCACCGCCGCCTTGGAAAAAGGTTTTTATGGTCTGGTAGTTATTGCCATGGTCAATGCCGCAGTCTCCGCTTTCTATTATTTGAAATTGGCCCGGGCTGTCTACTGCCAGGGTGAAGAGGGAGAAGTTGAAACCATCAAACTGGGTATCGGAGTCAAGGTTTTCGGACTTTTCCTGATTGTCGCGATTATTCTGGTGGGGATCATGCCGCAGGGTCTGATGTCTATGGCCGATCAGGCAGTTGCGGCTCTTTTGTAGAGATAATGCACCTAAAAAAAACAGCAATAAAAAAAGGGCAGTGAAAACTGCCCTTTTTTTATTGCTGTTTACGGAAGAGAGGTTGAAAAGGTATTGACTTTTATGATAGAAGTGATGACGGTCAGAGTGGTGGAAAGTTTTGGATAGTTGAATCTCTATCGTTTCTGGCTTTGGCTAAGTGATAAATTGAGGCCGCTGGATAATCATTAATTTTCTTTGTTAGTGCAAATATCCCTTAGAACCTGTTTTTTAAGGGGATTATTTTAATAAAGGGTAGAACAGCTTGTTACATAAACAACTCAGCGTTAAATTTCTGCTGATTGCGATAATTGTAATTCTTATTTCAGGGGTATCAGGAACGGGCAGTTTTTGTCTGGCCGGGTCTAAACTACCAGCGGAAAAGAGTTTCAAGTCGGCCAAAAAAGACTATTCCCAGTTTATGTCGGACTCGAAGGATTGGAGTAAGAGACAGCACTGGGAGGTATTGATTAAAAAATTTGACTCTCTGGTACGGAAATATCCTCGCAGTAAAAGGGCTGATGATTCGCTCTATCTGGCTGCCGGTCTCTACTCATCCCTTTACAACTATTCCGGCTGGTCAAGTGATCTTAAGCAGTCGGCGAAACGTTATAAACTCCTCCGGCAGAACTATAATACGAGTCATCTAGCTGATGATGCGCTCTACAATCTCGGGCTGATATCGCAAAAACTGGACGATGAAAAGGGCGCACGGGAGTATTGGCGGCAACTGCTTAAAGAGTATCCTGGTTCTGATATGCGTAAACGGGCCCAGGCTGAATTAGATGAGTCCCTCAGGACAAAAACTGCCACTAAAAAGGCGGTTGTGAGAAAAAAAGCCCGGGTCAAAAAGTCTCAGTACCGAAAAACCGGAAAACCTCTGTCAAGTACCGCGTCCCATAGAAAGAAGAGCAATGGTTTTAAGGGTAAAGCCCGGATTATGGATCTGCGACACTGGTCTTCACCAACCTATACCCGGGTGGTTATTGATTTCGACCGGGAGGTTGAATTCAGTAAAGGTATTCTCAAGGATAAGCACAATAGTAAAAAGACCAAATCGATCTATCTTAATTTCAAGGATTCCGTGATCCCTGAGACGCGCCGCGAAATAATTATTAATGACGGTATATTACAGCGGGTTAAAATAGCTCAGTTTAATACCCGGACAGTCCGGGCCGTGATTCATGTCGGCAATATTGATCATTATAAAATTTTTGCTTTAAGTAATCCGCCGCGGATTGTTATTGATGTTATCGGCGGCAATTATAAAAAGTCGAGTCGGAGAACGGTAAAACACCCGGCTAGCCGGCCTTGGGAAAAAACCGATGCTACGTTAAGTCTGGCCCAGCAGTTGGGGCTCGGAGTTGGAACCATCGTCATTGACGCCGGGCACGGCGGCAAAGATCCCGGAGCGCTGTCGCCGACCGGGGCGCGGGAGAAAGAAGTTGTTCTAGATATTACCAAAAGACTGCGTAAAATATTAAAGGATAAGCTTGATTTCAGAGTTGTTACGACCCGGGATACAGATCGTTTCATCCCACTTGAAGAGAGAACTGTTATCGCCAATACTCAAAAGGCGGATCTTTTTATCTCAATTCATGCAAATGCCAGCCGCAATCGTAAGGCCCACGGGGTTGAGACCTACTTCCTCAATCTCTCTACGGATAAGGAAGCGATGGAACTTGCGGCTCTGGAGAACTCGACTTCAACCAAAAATATCGGGCAATTACAGTCTATTCTCAATGATCTGATGCAGAATTCCAAAATTAAGGAGTCAAGTCGTCTGGCCAGCTGTGTTCAGGCGGCTCTGGTGGGCAAATTACGCAAGTCCTACAGTAACATTAACAACTATGGAGTTAAACAGGCTCCGTTTTATGTTCTGATCGGGGCCCAGATGCCGAGTATTCTGGTTGAAGTTTCTTTTATATCAAACAAGATGGAATCCAAGCGACTGGCATCATCGGCTTATCGGCAGAAAATTGCCGAAGGTCTGGCTGATGGTGTGCAGAAATATATAAGTGAGATTAAACTTGCCCGCAGGTAATGGCAATAACTTCAGAAGGAGGCAGACATGATTGAGCAGAAATTTGTTTTACGTGATGATGAGATTCCCCGGCAGTGGTA
>JAOZQE010000044.1 GCA_029932385.1 bacterium
CACTATTATGAGGAGTATTACGATTCTATCAGTGAGGGACTCGATTTATGGTATGCAAAAAATGAAGACCGCCTCTTTCACGGGAGCAGCGCGGTCATCCTGATCGGCACCAGACCCGGAGCCAGCTGCCCCCGTGAAGATGCCCTGCTGGCAACCCAGAATATTCTCCTCGCAGCTGAAAGCATGGGCTTAGGTACCTGCCTGATCGGTTTTGCGGTTGAAGCGATGCATCGAGATCACAAGATTCAGGCGACCCTGAAAATCCCCGCCGCCGAAACCATCTATTCCATCATCGCCTTAGGCTACCCCGACCTCACATTCAAACGCCCCGCCCAACGCCGCCGGATTGATATAAACTGGATCAATTAAACTCCAATTACAACCAAAAAACCACTTTATAACAGAGCGCCTCAACTCTCCGGAAGGCACTTGATTTTCACACCTTAGCTTTTTTCAGCCAATAGTGTTTTTAACCGACTCAGTGCCGTAGCCACACGAGATCGGCGGGTTCGGTGGTAACGGATTCGGGACAAAAGCCTGGGCTTTCCTGCCCGCCGTTGATATTGTAACGTAATGTCCCTGAAGTTCTCGTTTCTCACGTCTTTCCTCAAACCTAAAATAAACCCAGCGGCTATTTTACTTTAACGGCATATCGTAAATTTACACACAAACTGTTGCAAGACAAAAAACAAGCGGATTTTATTTTTGTTAATTCCATTTATTTCAACTTATCCCTCCCGAATAAATCTATCAATTTCAAATTTTTACATCTTAATTCTAAAATAAAATAATGTTTGACTTTTGTAAAATATTATAATAAATAAATTATTATATTTTATTTTAAGGTTAAGGAGTTAAATGAAGTTTAAAAAGACCATCTACCATATCGAGATTGCCGATATGTTGCGTGATATGATTATGACCGGCAAACTTAAAGAAGGGGATAAAGTTAAAGAGGATGACCTCTGCTCTAAAATTGGGGTAAGTAAAACACCCTTAAGGGAAGCGCTAAGAGTTTTAAGTGTTGAGGGATTGATTGAATTAATACCCAATCGTGGCGCTTTTGTAACTCAACCTGAATTTTCTGAAATCAGGGAAATGTTTGACGTAATGGTTCTCTTGGAGGGGTTTTGTGCACGTACTGCATGCGAAAAAATGAGGCCACCAGATTTTGATCATCTAAAAAAACTGCATACCAGGCTTGAGCAAAAAGCAGAGCAGGAAGATCAAGAAGGCTATATTGAGGTAAATAATCAGTTTCATTCTTATGTTCAGGAACTAGCCGGTAATCGCAGCCTCAACCAGATTCTTGGCGGACTCAGAAAGAAAATTTTGCTTTATCGTTTTCAGTCTTTGCATGCACAGGGACGAATGGCTGAGTCGATCAGGGAACATCGTGAATTGTTAGAAGTCTTCCACCAACGTGATCACTTGAAAGTAGAGATGTTGATGCAAATCCATCTTAAAAAACAATTAGCCGCTCTTGAAGAGCAGGTACAAAATTTGGAGACCGCAGGCGAGGCATAAAATAAATTAATTTTTATGTAATTCTAAACTTAAAAGGGAGGAGTAAATCTGGATTCAAAGGAGAGATATTTGTGATTTTTTTATCAGTTAGAGGTCTCTATTATTAAGAGGTCAAAGGAGAAACGCTATGAAGTCATACGTTAAATGTGCTGCCATTATTATTGTTTTGATAATGGGTTGGAGTTTGTCTCCGGTTGTTACAGTTTCAGAAGCCCGTGAATTGCGTATTTCACATCAGTTCTCAGAAGCTGATGCCCGACATAAATTAGCACTGGAATATGCCACCGAAGTAGAGAAGGCGTCTGGAGGATCTTTGACCTTTAAGCTTTTCCCATCACAGGCTCTTTTCAAATCAAAGGTTCAATATGATGCCATGGCCAAAGGCGCGTTGGATATGTCGGTCTTTCCGTTGGCTTATGCTTCGGGAAAAATCCCGGAGTTGGATATAACACTCATGCCCTGTATTATTGACAGTGTTGATGAGGGAATGGCATGGCGTAATAAAGAGATTGGCAAAAGGGTTGAAGCTATCTGTGAAAAACGTGGTATGAAAATTATTACCTGGCTCTGGTATGCCGGAGGAATCGGCAGTAAAGGTAAAGCGATTAATGTTCCCGAAGATGTTAAGGGTATGAAATTTCGCGCTGCCGGAAAACTTTTTGAATTCATGCTTAATGAAGCCGGGGCGTCGATTACCAGTATGGCTTCTTCAGAAATGTATATGGCTCTTCAGACAGGGGTTCTCAGTGGCGGCCTGACATCGGCGGAATCTTTTGTCTCTTATCGTCTTTATGAACAACTAGAATATTTTAATACGCCGGAAAAATATTCGATTTGGTATATGGCTGAGCCTATCGTTATGTCAATGAAGACTTGGAAATCCCTTTCAGAAAAAGAGAAAAAAGTGGTGTCTGAGGTCGGCCTCAAGCTCGAATCTCGCGCTCTTGAAATTGCCAATGCGGCAAACAGTAAAGCCACTAAAGTTTTCAGTGACGCCGGCATAAAAGTACATGCTATGACCAAGGCGGAATGGAGCAAATGGCGTGTTCTGGCCGAAAAAACTTCCTGGAAACGCTTTGCGGATAAGGTTAAAGGTGGTCAGGAACTACTTGATTTGGCAAAATAATGTTACTTAAATCCGTTTGCATCAAACTTTTTGGTGTGAACGGATTTTTTGACGGAGAAATTATGTGATGAATAATGGCCAACTTGAGGAAAAAAATCTTATTCGAGTAATCGTCGATGGATTGAGTGATGCTGCTGGTTATTTCAGCGCTATAGCGATCTTGTTGGCGACTCTGGCTATTGTACATCAGGTTGTTGTCCGCTATGTGTTAAATTATCCGACAATCTGGCAGATAGAGTTTGCTATCTATCTTCTCATGGCGGCCACCTTTATTGGTGCCGCCTATGGTCTTAAAGAAGATTCTCACATCAACATCGAACTAGTGAGCGGGCTTTTGCCGAAGCGGCTAAAGGCTTGGCTTGATCTTATAACATCCGTTATTTCACTCCTTTTTTGTCTTTATATTGCCTGGAAAGGCTCAATTATGTGGTGGGAGGCTTACGAAGGCGACTGGCACAGTTCTTCCCTCTGGTCGGTTCCCCTTGTCTACCCTTATGCTATCCTGCCGATTGGCATGGGTCTTACTTCCTTGCAGTATGTTGTCAAAATCTGTGATCGGATTAAAAAACTGAAGAATATATCGGGATAATTATGGATCCATTGACTACCGGTTTAATTGCGGCATTGATTGCCTTGATTGTGTTGCTAAGCGGAATGCCGATCGCTTTTGCCCTGGGTGTGTCGTCGTTGATGATTATGTATCTGTTTATGGACCCCTTTCAGTTGTCGATGGTAGCCGAAACCCTGTATGAGGGTGTAAATGATTTTGGTTTACTTTCAATTCCTCTCTTTATATTTATGGGAATGATTGTTGCCGTTAGTAAAGCTGGTGCCGATCTCTACGAATGTTTTCATAAGTGGTTGTATCGCATACCCGGTGGGCTGGGTATCAGTAATATTGTCAGTTGTGCGGTTTTTGCCGCCCTGACCGGTTCCAGCCCGGCCTGTGCCGCAGCTATCGGAACTATGGGAATACCTGAAATGCGCAAGCGTGGTTATGATGAAGGTCTGGCGACCGGCATCATTGCTGCCGGTGGTACTCTGGGGATTCTTATTCCTCCGAGTGTAACCTTGATTGTCTACGGAATCGCCACCGAAACCTCAATCGGGAAATTGTTTATGGCGGGCATCTTGCCCGGGCTCATGGTGGCCGGACTATTCAGCTTCTGGGTTTTCTGGGTACAGCGTAAGGCAATAAAACAATTGGCTGTTGATGCAGTCGACGGACAAACATTGCCTGTTGTTGAACATTATACACTGGGTGAAAAATTACGTTCTTCGATCAAAACGATTCCCTTGATGATTGTCGTATGTCTGGTTTTGGGCTCGCTTTATACAGGTTGGGCCACACCAAGTGAAGCCGCTGGAGTTGGGGCCTTTCTGATTTTGATTACAGTAGCTGCACTTTACAAAATTTACAAGCCTTCAGCAATTATGGATATAATGCTGCGTACAACTCGGGAAAGTTCGATGATTATGATGATTATCGCCACCTCTTTTCTTTTTGGCGCGGTTCTAACCAACCTCTATATTGCTCAGTCTATGGCACATGCCATTGTTGATATGGAGGTTTCGCGTTGGATGGTGATGGGGATGATCAATATTCTGCTCTTGGTGCTTGGTTGTTTTTTGCCGCCGGTTGCCATTATTCTTATTCTTTCGCCTATTTTGCATCCGATCATAATAGGACTTAATTTTGACCCGATTTGGTTTGGAATTGTCATGACGCTTAATCTGGAAGCCGGCCTGGTAACCCCGCCGGTGGGATTGAATCTCTATATTGTTCAAGGGGTGGCCCCAGATATTCCTATATCCAAAGTGTTGAAAGGCGTAATTCCATTTATTATATTGTTATTTGTTGGTATTGCAATTCTTTGTCTCTTTCCGGAACTTTCAACCTGGTTGCCGTCAAAGATGATCAAATAATCAGCAGTGTTCGTTGCCATCAAATAACTGAATAAGTTTCGATTAACAGGAGTGAAATATGAATTTAGCGCTAAAAATTCATGAGGTGGCGGTTGCTTACGGCAGCAAGCCGGCGATCATCTATGAGGGGAAAAACTATTCGTATGCCGATATCGATAAAGAGGTAGGACGTTATGCTGTTGTCCTTAAACAACTCGGAATCGGTGTCGGAGATAGAGTCGCATTTCAGCTCGATAAATGCATGGAATTTATTTTTTTACACCTTGCAAATATGAGCATTGGCGGCGTAACCCTACCCCTTAATTCTGGCTACAAGACCGATGAAGTTGAGTATTTTATCTCCGATTCTGGAAGTTCACTTTTTATTACTGACGGCGAACGTTATCGAGCCCATCAACCTATGCTAAAGAAATTGGGCGTCAAAACGGTACTGATAAATAGTGAATCAGAGGTTGAAGTCGTTACTCTTTCGACACTTTTAGAAGCGGCTGAAGCTGAAACTAAACATAGGGATTTCCCATCCGCAGATGATGATGTCGCGATCATATGCTACACCTCAGGTACTACGGGTCTGTCAAAAGGGGCAATGATTACCCATCGCAACCTGATTGCCAATATGGTTGATCTTAAAAATATCTGGCAGTGGACTGAAAATGATATTTTGCTCCATATCCTGCCACTTTTTCATGTTCACGGCCTTTTTGTTGCTCTACATGGCAGTCTAAATGCCGGTTCGACGGTAATTATGCACGAACGTTTTGAGCCCGGTCGAGTCTGGAAAACTTTGGCTGAAGAGAACTGCACTTTGATGATGGGAGTGCCAACCATATATCAGCGTTTAGTAAACGAGTGGGATAAATTGCCTAACAAACCGGATTTGTCTGAAATGCGAGTTTTTATTTCTGGTTCGGCCCCACTTTCTGTCAATCTCTTCGCTCGTTTTGAAGATGCTACCGGCTTCAGAATTTTAGAACGTTATGGAATGACCGAAACCGGAATGAACACATCCAATTCTTATTATCCAGCCGGCCGTAAACCGGGAAGCGTAGGCTTCCCATTGCCTGGTGTCAGTCTTAAAATTGTAGATGGCAAAGGAAGAGAGGTTGTACCGGGAGAGGTTGGAGAGGTACTGCTGAAAGGGGATAATATTTTTAAAGGTTATTGGCAAATGCCTGAGAAAACAATGGAGTCATTTGTTGATGGTTGGTTTCGCTCCGGAGACCTAGGTTATCAAGATCCATATGATGGAATGCGGATTTATCTCGCTGGTCGCTCTAAAGAGTTAATTATTACCGGCGGCTATAATGTCTATCCCAAGGAGATAGAAACTGTTTTAGAAACCCATACTGCGGTCAAGGAGTGCGCAGTAATGGGTCTGCCAGATGAAGATTTCGGAGAGAAAGTGACTGCTGTCATAGTCTTAAAAGAGGGTTTTGAAAAAGCCGACCCAGTCGAAATAATAACTTTTTGTAAAGTCAGACTGGCCGCCTACAAATGTCCCAAAACCATTCAATTTATTGATGAACTACCGCGTAACGCAATGGGTAAGATGCAAAAAAACCAGCTTATAGAAATGTTCAAATAGTGAGCTAGATAATTGAAACGACTGGCAGTTATTATACCTGGGATTCTTACTCCGGAAGATTTGGCAAAAAAAATCGATCATATGATGAGTTTTGTCTCGTCGGATACTGAAGTTCAGGCTTTTCTCTTTTCAGGAGCCACTCGTTCCATTAAGGTGGGCGGTGACGTTTCTTTGCTGGCTGGAGAAACGAGGGATATCGCAATCGAAGTTGAAAATTTGGGCTTTAATGCTTTGGTTATTCACGGTATTTGTGATTTCGGGATAGAAGCTGCCCGGGGAGCAGTTTCTATCCCAGTAGTGGGCTTGGGCTCCGCAACCTTCCATCTTGCATGTCAACTTGCCGATCGTTTTGGTGTGGTTACCAAAAGTGATGCAACCATTCCTGAATTTTCCCGCCGCATCAAGTTGATGGGATGCTTTGAATATATAACCTCAATGCGAGCCCTCAATGTACCGGAGACCGATCTGCTGTGTAAAAGTGATGAAGTGACCGGTAAATTTATCGATATTGCCCGTTACCAGGTAGAGCATGAAGGAGCTCAACTCATTGTTGCCGGTTATTCTGCAATTTTAGGAGTTTTGCCGGCAGGATCAAGAGAAATGTTTGAACAGAAATTAGGTGTCCCGGTTATCGATGGAGTTCCGGTAGCTCTCAAAACGGCTGAAATGTTGGTTGATTTAAAGATAAGCCAGAGCCGGTTGACCTATCCGCATGCATGGAAATGATAGAAAGTCAATCTTTCCAAGCGCAATAGTGTCACGTCTATTATCACACCACCAGAACAATTTACAATTTAAACCCAAAACAGCCACTTACAAATTAATGCAAGTGGCTGTTTTTATTATTGGTCGGGACGAGAGGATTTGAACCTCCGACCACCTGAACCCCATTCAGGTACGCTACCAGGCTGCGCTACGTCCCGTTTTTACTCTGGTTGTGATTTTGGATCATACTTCTGACGGCCAGGATCTCACTTTTCAAGTGAGCAATGCAGTCTGGACCTGAATTATCTACCGCCTCTTTGACCACCGGTTCGGCAATCTTTTTACGACAACCCTCAATCGTAAAACGTTCTTCATGCAACAGGCGCCTGATCTGACAGAAGAGCACTACATCTGCTCGCCGATAGAGGCGCTGCTTAGATTTGCTTTTCTCAGGTTTTATTGCCGTAAACTCTTTTTCCCAGTAACGCAGGACGTAGGGTTTGACGCCCACCAGCTGGCTGGCTTCACCGATGCGGAAATAGAGTTTGTCCGGGATTCTATCGACTGAGGCCACTTCTGCCTCTCTCAGCAAATTATTAACGATACCTTCTAAGAGTTGAGCTGATCTCTCAAAACGTTGCTTGACTTAAAACTTAAAACCCGACGAGCTGAGATAGTGATCTCCTCTCCGGTTTGCGGGTTACGCCCGCGACGAGGTTTCTTCTCCCGCAGGTTGAAGCTTCCGAAGCCGGAAATTTTTACATTCTCACCCTTTTCAAGGCTCTCTTTGATAATATCAAAAATCGATTCAACCATACTGGCCGCCTCTCTTTTTGAAACTCCAATCCGCTCGTAAACCAACCCAACCATATCGGCTTTTGTCATAATCATTCACCTATGCCTAACGATTGTTCAAAAAATCAGCGCACTTCGCCTTGAAATGTACTTTCTATTCCTGAGATCATTTTGGCAATAATCGCATTAACTTTTTTATCTGTCAAGGTTTTATTCATATCTTGGAATGTAAGTCTGAAAGCCAGGCTCTTTTTCCCCTCCGGCAGAGTATCGCCCTGGAAGAGATCAAAAACCTCAACCGCAGTCAGCAATTTATGCTGGTTGCGCATATAGTCAAGCAAGGTCGCCGCAGCAATGGAACTATCCACCAAAAAGGCAAGATCCCGGTATACGGCCGGGAAACGGGCTAAGCCCTGATAAGTAACTGAAATTCCAGCAGAAATTTCAAGCAGATGTGTCAAAAAAAGTTCAAACGCAAAGACTTCCTGATCGAGATCATACGCTTGTGCTACCTGGTAATGAAGCTGACCGACACTGCCGACATTGCGCCCACCGAGTTTAATCATCGCGGCTCGACCCGGAATCAGGCAAGGGTAGTAATCAGAAGCGACAAACTCCAACTCAAGTCTAAGGGTCGCGGCCAGCTCTTCCAGAACCCCTTTGAGATCAAAAAAATCAACCACATTATCAGGAGAAGAAAAATGTTCCTGATAACGCTGACCACAGGCAACCGCACTGATAAAGAGCTCTTCGGACGGCTGTTTCTCGCCGGCCACATCATAAAATGTCCGGCCAACCTCAAACAAACGCACATTTTTAACGTTAACCCGGAGATTATCATTAAGATTGTTCAGCAGGCCCGGCAGTAACGATGTCCGCATAACCGCCATTTCCGAACTGATCGGATTTTTGAGTTTAACGAAATTAAAAAACCGGCTCTCAGAAGCAAAATTCAGCTTGGTTACCGCCTGCGGATCAATAAAACTGTAGTTAACCGCTTCACTGTAACCAAAAGTCAAAAGCGTTTCCCGCACCTGATTTAAGGCCACAACCTCGGGCGCATCCATAACTTCTGGAGCCGTCAAAACCGCAGCGGTTACTGGAACCTGGTCGTAACCGAAGAGACGAGCCACCTCTTCAATAAGATCAACTTCACGTTCGAGATCAAAACGCCAGGCCGGCGGGATGACCACCAAGCTGGCTTCAACTTCTTTGACAATTCTGATTTCAAGTCGGGCGAGAATATCTTTAATCGCGTTAAGATTGAGATCTAAACCAAGTAAGGCATTGGCTTTCGCGGGCCGGAACAAAATCTCGGGCATCTGCCGCGGTTGCGGAGATATATCAATCACCCCGGTGGCAACTTTGCCCCGGGCCAACTCCTGCAAGAGTTCAGCGGCCCGGTCGGCGGCCCGACCGGTAGCTTCAGAATCAACTCCGCGTTCAAAACGGTAGGAGGCTTCGGTCCCGAGGTTTACGATTCGGGCCGAGCGCCTGATTGAGGCCGGCTGAAAAAAAGCGCTCTCAATCAGAACATTCTTAGTCGCGGCATTGATCTCGGAGTTCAAGCCGCCCATAATACCTGCAATCGCGACCGGCTCCTTGCCGTCACAAATCATCAGGGTATCGGGATCGATTGAACGTTCTTCTTCATCCAGAGTAACAAATTTTTTATCGCCGCCGGCCCGCCGGACATCTATCCGCGCCCCGTGCAGGAGATCCAGATCAAATGCATGGAGCGGCTGGCCGGTTTCAAACATCACGTAGTTGCTGACATCGACAACATTACTGATCGGGCGCACCCCCGCCGCTTTCAGGCGGGCTTTAAGCCATAACGGTGACTCTCCCAGAACCACATCCTGAACCACGCGCCCGACATAACGGGGGCAGAGATCAGGATCTGATACGGTAATAGATGCTAGGTCAGATGATTTAGATTCTGTCTCCTGAAGTCTAATCTCGGGAAGAGTGAAATCACGTTTATAGATTGCGGCCAGCTCTCGGGCAACTCCGATAACGCTCAAACAGTCGCCGCGATTGGGGGTAATCTCAAACTCGAGAATTGTGTCCTGAAGTCCGAGAAGATCAATTACGGGTTTCCCCAGAGGCAAATCTTCAGGCAAAATCATAATCCCGGCGGACTCATCTTCCAAGCCCATTTCCGCAGTCGAACAGAGCATGCCGATCGAGACAACCCCGCGAATTTTCGCTTTTTTAATGGTCATACCGTTGGGTAACCGGGTTTTCAATGGAGCCAGAGCAACAAAGTCACCGGCTTTCATATTGCTGGCTCCGCAGACAATCGTAAACTCTTCCTGGCCGTCAGTCACCTGACACAAAGAGAGCTTATCGGCTTCCGGATGTGGCTTAAGCGCAGTTATCTGTGCACTGATAACCCGGCTTAATTCATCCGGACAGAGCGTAGTGATTCCTGCCACCTCAAGCCCGGCCATAGTCAAACGTTCAGCCGCGGCTTCAGGGTCGATCTCGCTAAGGTCGACAAAATCAGATATCCAGTTCCAGCTTATGAGCATTTATCTTCCATCTAAATAATTTAAAACTGCTTTAAAAAACGCAGATCATTGGCAAAAAAGAGGCGCAGATCATCAATTCCGTAACGCAGCATGGCCAGACGTTCAACTCCCATGCCGAAGGCAAAGCCGCTGTATTTTTCAGGGTCGTAATTGACAAATTTATAGACCGCCGGATCAACCATACCGCAGCCTAAGATCTCAAGCCAGCCGGTCTGACCGCAGACCCGGCAGCCTTTGCCCTTGCACATAACACACTCAATATCGACTTCAGCACTGGGTTCGGTAAAAGGAAAGTAGCTGGGCCGGAAACGAACCCCGGCTTTAGAGCCGAAAAAGGCATGCAGAAAAGTAACCAGAATCCCTTTTAGATCAGCGAAAGTTACCTGTTTATCAACCAGCAGACCTTCAATCTGATCAAACATCGGGGTATGGGTCAAATCGGAATCGCAACGATAAACCCGGCCCGGAGCAATCACCTTGACCGGCGGCTCCTGACCCTCCATGACCCGCACCTGAACCGGTGATGTATGAGTTCGCAGAACCACATCATCGGAAACATAGAAAGTGTCTTGCATCTGACGGGCGGGGTGATCTTTGGGGATATTCAGGGCTTCGAAGTTGTAGTAGTCGATTTCAACTTCAGGTCCCTGGGCGACACTGAATCCAAGTCTCTTGAAAATAGAGCAGACATCGTCCGTAACCCGGGTTACCGGATGAACCGTGCCGCGCGGCAGGCGCCGCCCGGGCAGGGTGACATCGACCGCACCGGAAATAATCTGACGTTCACGCTCGGCACCATCAAGAATTCGATGCGCTTCGGTCAGGGCTTTCTGGATCTGTTCTTTGATCTGGTTGGCAAGTTTACCGATTACCGGTTTCTCTTCCCGCGGCAGATCGGCCAAACCCTTCAACAGTGCAGTCAGATTACCCTTGCGGCCGAGAATATCGACCCGCAGAGATTCAATCTCATCAAGAGAGACCGCCTTGCTTATTGCAGCTTGAGCTTCAGCCAGCAGTCCCTGTAAACGGTTTTTCATAGACTATCTAGTTAGCCAGAGCCGCGCTGGCAATATCAGCATATTTGCCGAATGCCGCCGGATCCGTAACCGCAATATCCGCCAGAATTTTGCGGTCGACTTCAACCTGAGCTTTAGTCAAACCGTCGATAAAACGACTATAGGAAAGACCATGCAGGCGGGCGGCAGCATTGATGCGCACGATCCAGAGACGCCGGAAATCACGTTTCCGGACGCGGCGGTCACGATAAGCATAATTTAAGGCCCTATCAACCGTCTCGACTGCGGTACGATAAAGCTTACTGCGGCCCCCGCGATAGCCTTTAGCCATCTTCAATACTTTTTTATGTCTTCTGTGGGACTTAAACCCACCTTTTACTCTCGGCATTTTACAAAACTCCTGATTTTTTTGCTGGCGGCGGCATAACTCTTCCGCCAAGCCTGTTATCTTTGGTTACAGGTAAGGCAGCATCCGTTTGATACCAGCCTGGTTGGCACTGTCAAGCAATGTGGATTTACGCAAATTCCGTTTGCGCTTCCGGCTTTTGCAATTCAACAGGTGACTGGCGTAAGCTTTCCGGCGGACAACCTTGCCGGTACCGGTTACTTTAAAGCGCTTCTTAGCCCCACTATTCGATTTCATTTTTGGCATGATTTTCTTTTGCTCCTTTAAAAAATTCGGCTCTGCTGATAATCCAAAGCAGACCATCTGACATTCATTGTGCGGGCGGATTCAGCGCGGTTAACACCGGCCGAGCACCCTTATATAAATTAAGAAAGTTCAGTAAACCTTCTATTTGACCTTTTTCACCGGGCCTAAAACCATCATCAGCTGGCGGCCCTCACGCTTGGCGTGCTGTTCAACCACCCCGTACTCTTTTACCCGTTCAGCGACTTTTACAAGCAGGGCATGCCCCTGATCAGTATAGGCCATCTCCCGGCCCCGGAAACGAATCGTCACCTTAACCTTGTCCCCGGATTCGAGGAAGCGAACAATGCTACGAATCTTGACATCAAGGTCATGCACATCAGTACGCGGACGCATCTTGATCTCTTTAACCTGAATTACGGTCTGCTTTTTCTTGGCCTCCTGGGCCCTTTTACTCTGCTGGTACTTGAACTTTCCGTAATCCATCACTTTACAGACCGGCGGCTTGGCATGAGGTGAAACCTCAACCAGATCAAGCCCTCGCTCTTCAGCGTAGGTCAATGCCTCATCCGTATCAATAACCCCGATCTGCTCAGCGGCATCACCGATAAGCCGAACCTGCGGGACTCTTATTTGACGATTGATTCTTACTTTTTCAGCAGCTATGGGAACCTCCTACGGTATCTTGCAATTCGTCCTGCAGGTGACAAATAAAGTGATCAACACTCATCGATGCGAGGGTTTCGCCCTGCTTACGCAAACGAGGGGCAACCGTTACCGATGCCACCTCCTGATCACCTATAACTAACATATACGGAATCTTGTCAATCTGAGATTCACGGATTTTCTTGCCCAATTTCTCATTTCGCAGGTCGGTTGCGACCCGGATATCTGCCACTTTAAGGGCAGCGGCAACCTGCTCGGCATATTCATTGTGAGCTTCGGTAACGGTTAAGATCCGCACCTGCTCGGGAGCCAGCCAAAGCGGAAAAGCGCCGGCATAGTGCTCAATCAGAATCCCGATAAAGCGTTCAATCGAGCCTAAAATTACCCGATGCAGCATCACCGGTCGATGTTTCTCGCCGTCGGCCCCGATATAGGTCAAATCAAAACGTTCGGGTAGGGTAAAATCACACTGGATCGTGGCACACTGCCATTCGCGTCCGAGAGCGTCTTTCAGTTTAACATCGATCTTGGGGCCGTAAAAGGCACCATCACCGGCATTGACCTCGTACTCAAGATCGTTTGTTTCCAGAGCCTGAATCAGGGCCGCGGTGGCCCGTTCCCAGTCGGCATCACTGCCGATAGATTTCTCTTCCGGCCGCGTACTCAACTCCATTGAGTAGGAAAAGCCGAAAACCTGCATGATATCGGCCACGAATTCGAGAATTCGGGTGATCTCCGACTGCAGTTGCTCCGGGGTACATATAATATGGGCGTCATCCTGCGTAAAACAACGCACTCGCATGAGTCCGTGCAGAACCCCTGATGGCTCATGCCGATGGACCGTGCCCAGTTCAAAATATCTTAACGGCAGATCCCGGTAACTGCGTAAGCGGGAGTTATAAATCAGCATATGAGCAAGACAGTTCATCGGCTTAATGCCATACTCCTGCCCTTCACTGGTGCCGTCGTCATCCTTGATCCGGGTGAAATACATATTCTCCCGGTAGTTTTCAAAGTGACCTGAACGCTTCCAGAGTTCCGCCTTCAACATCTGCGGCCCCATGACAATATCATAGCCCCGTTTCAAGTGCTGACGCCGTTCGAAATCTTCCAGAATAGTTCGTAGTAACGCCCCTTTCGGGTGCCAGATAACGAAGCCGGCACCGGCTTCATCCTGAATACTGAAAAGATCAAGCGCTTTACCAAGCTTGCGGTGATCCCGCTTTTTCGCCTCTTCGAGCAGGGTTAAGTATGCCGTCAACGCCTCTTTGTTAGAAAACGCGGTACCGTAGATACGCTGTAGCATCTGGTTTTTTTCACTGCCGCGCCAATAGGCCCCGGCAACACTCAAAAGCTTGAAAGAACCCTTGAGATAGGAGGCATCGGGCAGATGCGGCCCGCGGCAGAGATCGACAAATTCACCGCTCTGATAAAGAGAAAGTTTTTCATCTGCAGGCAGATCTTCAATCAGCTCGACTTTATACTTTTCACCCATGCCGGAGAAAAGATCAATCGCTTCCTGACGCTCAACCTCACACCGCACAAAACGACGGCCCTTCTTGATATTGGCCTTCATCCGCTTTTCAATGGCGCGCAGATCCTCAGGCGTAAAGGGACTTTCTATATCAAAATCGTAATAAAAACCATCTTTTATCGCGGGGCCAATAGTGACCTTCGCTTCAGGAAAGAGCTCCTGCACCGCTTCCGCCATAATATGGGCCGCGCTGTGCCGTAAAACTTCAAGACCGTCAGCCGAAGTTTTCTCGATCAGGGAAATCTCATCTCCGTCAGCCGGAACGCTCTTTAGATCAAGCAGTTCATCGCCCACCCGGGCGGCAACCACTTCCTTAAGACGCGGTTTATCCTGCTCGACGATTAATTCAAGCAGGCTACGACCGTCAGCTTCCAACTCTACGGGCGCTGATTTATCTGACATATAGAGAGTCAGCATAGAATAAACCTTAGAAAAAATATGTTTAAACAACAGCCAGCTTAGAGGCTGAAGCTTAGTGTAAATTAAACCGCTGACCCTAAAATCCGACCCTGATACAAGCTAAGTCGAGGCCACGTAATGATTCGAAGCTCAAAACAAAAATAGAGGAATCACCCGGCATCCGCAGATAAAAACCCACCGACCGTGACACCTCTAACAGTTTTTAATGGTAGGCACAGGCGGATTTGAACCGCCGACTTCTACCGTGTCAAGGTAGCGCTCTCCCCCTGAGCTATGCGCCTACATTTACTGGTGCTTTTGCCGACTAGCAGCGGCGGAGGAGCTAGTTAACAATTTTATCCAGTATTGTCAAGCCTTTTTCCTCACATTCAGGGGTAAATTATCCTGGCCAGATCGGGAGCCATTCACGCCCGTCTAATGTTTACGCTGCCACCGGGTTCCCTCGGCTGAGTCCTTCACGATTATCCCCTGTTCATCAAGCAGCTCACGAATCCGGTCGGCTTCAGCCCAGTTACGTTCCTTACGGGCCACATTACGCTCATCGATTAAAGTTTCAATCGCGGCAGGCGCCAGCTCACTATCTGTGCTTCCACTTCTCTGCAAAAAGGCTTGGGGCTCCTCCTGCAGTAGCCCCAGAGTGGCTCCAACCTCTCGTAAAAACTGAGCTATCCGGTAAGCGGCTTGAGGTTTATCCTCCTGGCAAGCGGTACTGTCATCAAGCCAGCGATTAACCTCTTTACTGACATCAAAAAGAACCGCGCAGGCCGCAGCACTATTAAAATCGTCATCCATAACCCGAATAAATTCCTGCCGCCATAACTCAATTTTATCATCCATCGATGAGGCGGCAGCGGTGACCCCGGCCGCAGTTTGCAAAAGCCGGTCAAGTGACTGATAGAGACGTTCGAGTCCGGTTGCGGCCACGGTCACATTCTCCGGTGAGAAATCAATCGGTGAACGATAGTGACTTGAGACGACAAAAAACCGCAGAACCTCGGGGTGACAATCTTCAAGCAGTTCCCGGATAGTCAAAAAATTACCCAACGATTTTGACATCTTCTCCTGATCGATATTAACAAAACCATTATGAATCCAAAAATTGGCCAGGGGCTTGCCACTCGCCCCCTCAGACTGGGCAATCTCATTCTCGTGGTGCGGAAAGATCAGATCCTTGCCCCCGCCATGGATATCGAAGGTATCACCAAGTAATTTCTGGCTCATGGCCGAACACTCGATATGCCAACCCGGTCGGCCTTCACCCCAAGGGCTCGGCCAGCTCGGCTCACCGGCTTTGCTCTTTTTCCAGAGAGCAAAATCGAGCGGCGACTCCTTGCGGTCATCAACCTCAACTCGGGCCCCGGAAAGCAGATCATCGATATTTTTACCCGACAACTTCCCGTAACCCTTAAAGCGCTGCAGTCGATAATAGACATCGCCATCGACGGCGTAGGCCATACCTTTCTCTTCCAGCTGACGCACCAGATTAATGATCTCTTCAATATGATCGGTCGCCCGGGGCTCATAAGTAGGCCGGAGCAGGCCCAGCTTATCCATATCAACATAAAACTCATCAATATACTGCTCGGCCAAAGCTTTCCAGCTCACCCCGCGTTCATTGGAACGGTTGATAATCTTATCATCGATATCAGTAAAATTTCGCACAAATGTAACATCGTAACCCCGATATTTAAGATAACGGTAGATAACATCGAAAACCACCAGAGAGCGGGCATGGCCGATATGACATAGATCGTAAACCGTAACCCCGCAGGCGTAGATACCGATTTTACCAGGTTCTATCGGAATAAACTCTTCTTTACGACGGTTCAGTGAATTGTAAATCTGCACTAGCAAACTCCTTTGTAAAGTCAATCAGAGCCGACCCATACAGTCCGGCATATTTTTATAATCGAACAAAAAAACGATAACAAATCTTTTTTCGATCTCAACTTGACAATATAATTTTTTTAGTCTAGAAGTGTCAACTCTTTTCGACTGGAGGTGCTGGGATTGTAAGATAACGGTACTTGTGGCCTGAGAGAAGATGCTTTGCCGAAGTGGCGGAATTGGTAGACGCGCATGGTTCAGGTCCATGTGAGTGCAAGCTTGTGGAGGTTCGAGTCCTCTCTTCGGCACCATTGCTATAAAAGGGTTGTAATCTTAACGGGTTACAGCCCTTTTCTTTTTTTAGTTGCAACAATTTGTAATTTGTCACACTTTCAAGGCGATTCACGAAAAGCACTCTCGGCAAAAAACTCTAACTTTTAGAAGATAAATTGGGGCCTAATCTTTTCTGTGTCAGAACAAAATCACAAAGCTAGTCATAAAGCTAGTCATAAAGCTAATC